>NZ_JAPCIY010000006.1:0-98477 GCF_027707645.1 Aeromonas sp. QDB30
CAAGCAAGCAGGAAAGTGGGATCAAGAGACGATCGTCTCATTTTTCCTGTGTCAATACTGTTCCGGTGAATACTTACACGGCATGCTGGTCCGGCATGGTTTGATAGTCTGCTGACTCACAACCAACAGCCCTGTTTTTCCTCCTATCAGGAGAGCATAAAAGGCAGAGCTCACTCATACCTCGCCGCTTCCCAGGCGTGTATCGCCTGTTTGCGGGTCTCGCCCCAGTGATAGCCGCCGAGTTTGCCGTTTTGCTGGATAACCCGGTGGCAGGGGATCATCAAGGCGATGGGGTTGGCGCCCACCGCCAGCCCCACGGCGCGGGCGGCCTTGGGATTGCCGACGGCGCTCGCCACCTGGGCGTAGCTCACCACCTTGGCGGGCGGGATCTGCAGCAGCGCCCGCCAGACGCTGATCTGAAAGTTGGTGCCACTCACGTGCAAGGAGAGGGGGCGGTCCGGTGTCTTGCTGCCATCGAACATGGTGTGGATGACCCCCTGGGTGCGTGATGGCGCTTCTCGCAGTTCTGCCTCAGGCCAACGCTGGGCGAGGGCACTCAGCGGCGTTTGTGGGGCCTGGTCATCGAGAAACGAGAAGTTGCACACCCCCCGCGGGGCCAGGACGACGCTGGCCCCCTCCCTTGCAAACAGGATGGCGCTGGCGCGGCCGATACCGGAGCTGGCGCCCGTGATGATGGCGACCTTGTTGGACAGTAATGACATGACAGTTCCCTCGCGTGATGTGCATGGCGCCGGGTGGTGATGCTCATGCAGGGTTGGCAGACAAGTGGATGGGTTCAACCCCCTCCTGGTTCAAACCTCCTTTGGTTCAACCCTCCTTTGGTTCAAAGCTTTGGGGGGTCGAAAGCACTGTTGGTTTGAAAGCAATATGGCGGCGAACCTTCGTCACGACGACCCGGATCTTGCTCACTTGTGCCATCGGTGATGGGCCATCACGGCATCGGGAGATATCAGCGTTTTTTGAAGGGAGTGGGAAGGAAGTGGGAAGGGAGCGGGGCTGTGGCGCCGCTTTCCCAGGTGGTGGTGACCTGGGTTTGCAAGGGCAGGGCATGGAAAACAGTGCCACCGGTGTCGGCGGCACTGACGCAAGGCCTGGTGGGATAACCCTCTTTTAGGGGTTATCAGGCCAGGGCGGGGCTGGATGTGGCGGCGCAGGGCAGGGCGGCCAACTGTGCAAGGTGCTCGCCCAGAGAGACCCCGGCGCCGGTGGCGTTGACCGTCTCGAAGTAGTCGTGCCAGCCCGATGCGGCTATCCCCTGGACGAGGGCCTCGATGGCCGCGGCATCCGGCCCGCGCCAGATGGCGAAGAAGGGGTGGGGCGCACCATGGAGGGTGGCAGCATCGGTCTCGCCCAGGGCGATGGGCTCCACCCCGAGGGCGGCGAGGTTGGCCATGCTTGTGCCAATGGCCTCGAAGAACTGCTGACGGGCCGTCTGGCTCAATGACAGCCAGGCGGGAGTGGGGGTGTAGAGCTCTGCCAGATAGTGGGTCATAGGGGTTCCTTCGGGAGTTGGCCCTTGCGCAAGGTGCGCAAGGCGCGTTGACAAATCCGGGTTGTCGCGGGGCTGGGGCTTTCGCGAGACCAGCGCGCGCAGAGGTCAGTGACCCACTGTGGCCTGTCTTTGCTCGCATCGTTCAGCCAGTTGGCGACGGAGTCCTGCACATAAGGGGCGGGATCGGCCCTGAGGGGCTCGAGCAGCATCAGGGCCTGCTCCGGTGCTTGTCGCAGGGACGCAAGATGGGTACACCAGACGCCGCGGGGCCGGGTTGCTTCGCTGGCAAAGCGTCGCAGTCGCTCGGACGGCTCCGCCGTCCAGGGCACCAGGGCGGCAATGGCCGCCTCGAGCTGCGCAGCAATGGTCGTTCGCATTGCGATCCAGGCTCACTCGCGCACCCCAAAGTGCGGGTCATCGGCGAGGGGACGAATGAGGGCCAGGCGGTCGCTGAGCGACAGCCCCTCGCTCGCCCCCACCATGAAACAGGCCCAGCCCCGCACGGTATCGGAGGGATGACGGCTGAGCGCCGCAAGATCCCTCGTGCCGCTCTCGGTCAGGAGCAGCCTGGCGGCCAGCGCCATGCGCCGGGTAATGCCCTCCCCGGATGCGGCGTGCATCGACGCCAGCGCCTGGGGCCCGAGCGAAGGCAGGGTACACTGCATCAGGGGGGCAAAATCCACCGCCAGGCATTCGGTCAGGTTGCTTGCCTCAGCCTCTCCCCGGTTGAGCTGGGCGAGGCGTGAGGGGGTGATATCCGTGATGCGGCTGCGTGTCATGGGTGCTCCTCTGTGGCGTCCTCAGTGCAGCCTGCCCGGGATGAGATGACATTGAGCCAGGCTCGCTTGAGCAGGGCGCTCAGGGTTTCCCGCTCTGCCTGATCGAACCCG
This sequence comes from Aeromonas sp. QDB30, assembly GCF_027707645.1. Lineage (NCBI taxonomy): Bacteria > Pseudomonadati > Pseudomonadota > Gammaproteobacteria > Aeromonadales > Aeromonadaceae > Aeromonas > Aeromonas sp. QDB30. The sequence goes on from NZ_JAPCIY010000006.1 coordinate 2,404, forward strand.
GCAAACAGGGAGCCTATCCACTGGCTGTGCTCATCGAGCAGGTGCTGCGCCAAGGCCTGGCCCTGCTCTGTCAGGCGCACCGAGATCTTTCGCCTGTCCTGGCTGTCGCTGTGGCGAGCCAGCAGGCCGTCCCGTTGCAGCCCGTCGAGCAGGCCGGTGATGGTGGCCCGTGTGACCCCCGCCTTGTCGGCAAGCTCGTGGGGGGCCAGCCCTTGTGGCAGGTCGCGCAGCAAAAACAGCAGCACGAACTTGCCTTCGGATAGGCGGTGAGGGGCCAGGCGCGCCGCGCACGCCTGATCGATGGCAGCGGCGAGGGTCAACACCTCAAAGCAGACGCGTATGTTTTGGGTGTCCGCGTGTCCGCGGCACTCTGCATCTTCGAGCAGGGCGAGGTGTTTCTGTTCCAGCGTGATCATGATAGTGAGTCTCGAATGACTTTATATGGCGCCATACTATATGGTGCCAATCAAATGTTCAACCACCCAAGCACGCGACCGGGATGGTTCATGGCAACGGAGAGCGGGAGTGTGGCGATGGGGGGCCTTTGCAAGAGAAGGCGTTGCAAGAAAATCGGCCATCTTTGGCCGTCATTCCCTATAATGCCCCTCCTTTGTGGTCTGGGGGGAGTGCCCGCAGTGAGCCACCGCAAGCCCGAATGTTGATAGAGACGATCCCATGCATACCCTGGAACAGCTTCGCGCAGGCGAACTCTGCGGCGCCCGCCACCTCAAACTTGCTGAAAACCTCGCGGTGTTCCCTCCCGAGATCCTGAGCCTCAAGGAGACCCTGGAGGTGCTGGATCTCACCGGCAACCAGCTGAGCGAGTTGCCTGACGCGCTGGCCGAATGCAAGAAGCTGCGCATCCTCTTCTGCTCCGAGAACAACTTCACCGAACTACCCGAGGTGCTGGGGCGCTGCCCTGCGCTCACCATGGTGGGCTTCAAGGCCAACCGCATCGCGACCGTCCCGGCCACCTCCCTGCCCGCCAGATTGCGCTGGCTGATCCTGACCGACAATGCCATTGAACGACTGCCGGACGAGCTGGGGCAGTGCGACGCCCTGCAAAAGCTGATGCTTTCGGGAAACCGGCTACATGAGCTTCCCAAGACGCTTGCCGGTTGTCACCGTTTGGAGCTTTTGCGCATCGCCGCCAACCGCCTGCCAGCGCTTCCGAGCTGGCTGCCCTCGATGCCGCGTCTGTCCTGGCTGGCCTTTGCGGGCAACCTTTTCTGTGATGAGCAGGCGTGTCTGAACGGCACATCGGAGTTCACTACCGAGATCCCCTGGCAGGCGATCTCACTGGGGGATGTGCTCGGGGAGGGAGCATCCGGCGTCATTTATCGCGCCGAGTGGGCGAGGGCCGAAGGGCCCGGGGCGGTGGCGGTCAAGCTCTTCAAGGGGGCCGTCACCAGCGATGGCTTGCCCCTGAGCGAGATGACTGCGTCCCTGGCCGCCGGTCGTCATCCAAACCTGGTCGGTGTGATGGGGAGAGTGAGCGATCATCCCTCCGGCATCCCGGCACTGGTGATGCCCCTGATAGACCCGGCCTTCGCCACCCTGGCGGGCCCCCCGAGCCTGGACTCCTGCACCCGGGATGTCTATGGGGCGGATCTGAACTTCACCCCGGCCCAGGTGATGGCCATGGTGCAGGGGGTGGCTGCGGCCGCCCGGCACCTGCACGAGCGGGGCATCCTCCACGGCGATCTCTACGCACACAACCTGCTGTACTCCTTGCAGCCCGCGATGCCTCACTCGTCGCAGGAGGCGCCGGGCCGGGTGCTGCTCGGTGACTTTGGTGCCGCCTCCTGTTACGACCGTGCCGATGAGGTGCTGGCCGGGCGGCTCGAGCGCCTGGAAGTGCGGGCCTTTGGCTGCCTGCTGGCCGAGCTGCTGGCGCGCTGTGATGGGGGGGACGCCGACCTTGACCCCCTTCATCGACTGGCCGGGGAGTGCGGCTTTGAGGTGCCTTCCCGGCGACCCACCTTCGCGCAGATCCTGACCCGGCTGGCAGCGATGGCGACAAGCCTGCCTGGGGTCGTGGCCTGAGGCCTGCCCATCGTGGGCTTTCTCGTGCACTGGGGCGGGATCATGGGGCTTGCGCCACTTCGGTGAAGTTGTGATAGTGATGCACCATTGCAGATGACGAGAGGAAGATGATGGAAGCGGCATTTTGGCACCAGAAGTGGAAAGAGAACCGGATTGGCTTTCATCAGGCAGATTTCAACCGCTGGCTGCAATCCTGGTGGTCGGCCCAGCAAGGGAGCAACCCCGTGCTGGTGCCCCTTTGCGGCAAGTCCCGGGACATGCTCTGGCTGCGTGAGCAGGGGCATCCGGTGGATGGCTTCGAGCTCTCCGAGCTCGCCATTACCCAGTTTTTTGACGAGAACAACCTGAGTGCAGAGAGAAGCGAGGTGGGTCCCTATCAGTGCCACCGGCACGAGGATCTGCGCATCTATCAGGGGGACTTCTTCGCCGCTCCGGAGCTTGGTCAGCGTTATCGCCTGGTCTATGACAGGGCGGCCCTCATCGCCTTGCCGGGCGCCATGCGCCGCCAGTATGCCGCCCTGATGAGCCGCCTGGTGGAGGCGGGGGGGCAGGTGTTGCTGGTGACCCTCGAGTATCAGCCCGAGCAGCAGCAACAGCCGCCGTTCTCGGTGGGGGAGATGGAGGTGCGCACCCTGTTTGAGCGCGACTTTGGTGTCGAGGTGCTGGGCCGGGGGGCGGAGCTGGATCACCCCAGGGTGCTCTCGGGGCAGCTCTTCTATTTCGACGAGGTAGCTTACCGGCTGATCCGCCGGGGCTGAGAGGGCGCGAGGCCGCTGCCAACGAGGGAAGTGGCGCTTGTTTTACCTCCTTTGACATAGATCAACGTGGAAAATCAGGGAAATGCCTAAGATGAGGCTGTTTCTCAATCACTGCTGGTGCCGACCGGTGAGCTCTGGTTTGAACGCCGGTCGAACATCAACCCAGTGTCTGATTTTCACGCTCATGTTCACTTTTGGCGGCTCTGGTCGCAATTGATTATGGTTTTTCCAGCCGACCCCACGGGGTCGGCTTTTTATTGTCTGCGCGTTGCCAACAGGGGAGGTCAGCCTTCAAAGGTGGCGGCGTTGAGCCGAAATGCCCTGGGATCGTCGACAAACTGGCCGGTGATCCGCTCGTCGTGCTCGTGGCCCAGGCCATAGCTGCAGAGGATGAGGCGATCCGAGGTACGGGATCTCAGCTGGGTGATGAAGCGCACCAGATCGGCACGGCTGAGCCTGCCCACCTCCTCGCGTACCCGTTCGCGCTGATCAAAACCCAGATCCTTGTTGCCGATGCTGACCCAGAGCCGCTGGCCGCGGCTGCGCAGGTTGGCATCCCGCTCGCTGAGCTGGGCCTGCAACCCCGCCTTGCTCTCCTGCCACTGCTGCTCGGTGAACTCCAGCATGGCGAGCGGGAAGAGATCGATGAACTCCTCCACCGCATCCAGCAGGATCTGCGGCCCCGCTACCGGCGACTGGATATAGAAGATGAGACCGGGATGGCGGTTGAGGGGCAGGTTGCCGGCTCCCACCACGTAACCGAGCTGCTGGCGGGTGCGCAGCTCGTGGAAGAAGGTGGATGACATGATGTGGTTGGCCAGGGTGAAGCAGGCGAGATCCCGCGCCCGGGTGGTGCGCGACTGGTAGTAGACCAGCAGCGCCGAGTCCTCGTGATCGCACCCCTGTTCGCGAATGAGGGTGCCTCTGTCCTGGATGGAGATGAGGGGGCGGCGGGTCTCGGCGCTGGGCTGGCTGTTGGCACCGAGGTGGCGCTCCAGCAGGGCCGCGAGTTCGAGGGCCTCGGCGGCCGTCCAGTCTCCGTGTACCAGGGCCTCCAGATGCACCCTGGCAAAGAGCTCGGAGACGAAGCCGGGCATCTCCCCGAGTTCAACGGTGCGCAGGTGGCGCAACAGCTGCTCGAAGGGCGGGTTGTTGGGTTGCAGCAAACTGGTGAGCTGGTTGAACAACTGGGAGATGGGGCGGGTCTTGGACTGGTTCTCCCAGTTGCGGATAAGCTGCTCCTTGATCTCGCTAAAGCGGGCCGGATCCGGATACCCCAGGGTGCGGTTGCCGAGGATCATGTCGAGCAGCAGCGGTTGCTTGTCGGCAAAGCCGCTGAGGTTGATGGTAAAGCCCCCCTGATGGGCATAAATCTGGTAGCCAAGGCCCGCGAGCTCCGCCGGGTAGGTAAGGGCGTTGAGGTGATCCGTGAGCAGTTCCACGGCCAGACGCGCCATGGCGATGTGACGCGGGCTCTTGACCGCATGTTCGCTGTCGACGGAGATGTAAAGGCTGCCCTTGGGCACGCTGAACTGATGCTCGTGCAGGTGCCAGAGCCGAAAACCGGGCCTGTCGATGAGGCAGGACGGCATGTCGGCGGGCAGTGCCGGCAGACGGGCGTCGAGGCGGGTGCTGATGAAGGGGTTGGGCGCCGGCAGGTGCAGGGCGGGATCCGGTTCACTCTGCTGCCAGCGGATCTTCTCGGCCTCGCTGATGCTCTGGACGCTGTAGGGGGTCTGGTACCAGCGGGCGAGGCGATCCGTGCTCACTTCCGGGGCCTGGATGGTCACCCGCAGATTGTGGGGCGTCAGCTTGGCGAGGAAGCGCCGGATCAGCGGCTCATCGAACTCGCGCATCATGTAGTCGCCGTAGAGCAGATCGTCCGGCCCATAGCTGAACAGGTTGAGCACGAGGCCGGAGACGGTGTCGAGGGCCCGTCCCCGCTCCTGGAAGCGGAAGGCGGATTCCAGCACGCTGCGCTTCTCCTCATAGCGCCAGGCCTGCACCCCACCCCGCTCGATGAGCTTCAGATAGCCAAACAGGGCGGCGATGATCTCGTCCACATGCTCAAGCCCAAGGGGGGTGAGGCCAAAGCTCACGCCAAAGTCCTTGAAGTTGGCGCCGCTGATGCCGCCGCCGGCGGCGAGCTGATTGACCCAGCCCCGCCCCTTGAGCAGGGAGAGCAGGCTGCCTTCCCCCTCATAGCCGATGAGGTGGCTCAGGAAGGTGAGGGGTTTTTTGTCGTAATACTCATCCACGCACGGCAGCGGGAAGGTCAGCGCCAGCTTGCGGGTCTCCTTGACCGGGGTCAGCTGGATGCGAATGCCGAGATCATCGAGCCGATAGAGAGGATGGCTCAGTACCGGAGGGCCGAGGCGGCGATCCGGAATGGCACCAAAGAAGCGATCACACCAGGCCAGCTGGGTCTCGATGGGTGCCGGTGAAAGCATGACCAGCGCCATGCGATCCGCACTGTAGTGGGTTTCGTAGAACGCAATGAGGTCCGAGCGCAGATCCCGGCCGGGGAGATCCGCCAGAGTGTCGAGGTTGCCCACCGAGAATTTGGAGAAGGGGTGGTCCGGATTGACCGTCTCCTTGTGCACCTGGTAGCTGCGGCGCACATCGTCCTGCAGCTTGAGGCGGTACTCGGAGTCCACCGCGTTGCGCTCCTTGTCGACCCACTCCGGTGCAAAGGTGGGGCAGATGAAGAACTGGGAGAACCGGTCGAGCCCCGCCTCGAAGAAGCCGTTGTCGATGTCGAAGAAGAAGTTGGTGAACTCGGTGCCGGTCCAGGCGTTGTTGCTGCCCCCGTGACGGCTCATGAATTGCTGGTACTCACCGGGTTTGGGGTAGGTGCGGGTACCGAGAAACAGCATATGCTCGAGGAAATGGGCCATGCCCTGGCGATCCGCAGGATCGTCGAAGTGGCCGGTATTCACCGCCAGGGAGGCGGCGGATTTGTCGGTCTCGGGATCACAGATCAGCAAGACCCTGAGCCGGTTTGCCAGCTCCAGATAGTGATACCGCCGATGGTCATTGGGACTGGCATATGGGCTCATTGGGGAGGGGCTCGCGGTGAATTTATTTGAATTTAAACATGATTATCGACCCCGCTATCTTGCGAGGCAAACCCTTTTCTGAGAGGTGGCGCAATTGTTTCCCCCGGCATGGCGGGGTAAGATTCCCCCGCTATTTAAACAGGCCCCCTGGGCGAGGTTGTAATGAAAATCTACATCATGCGTCATGGCCAGGCTGGCATGAACGCAAAGACTGATGAACAGCGTCCACTGACCGAGCAAGGCATCGAAGAGTCCATCCACATGGCTGGCTGGCTGGCTCCCCAATTGGCAGGCTCCCTGAACCTGGTGATCCACAGCAACTACCTGCGTGCCAGACAGACCTGGCAGGCCATCGCCCCCGAGTTGCCCAAGGCCCTCAAGGTCGAGGAGAGCGGCGACATCACCCCCTATGGGGACCCGGCTTTCGTGGCGAGCTACCTCACGGAGCTGGCGGCGGAGCATGACAACATCCTGATGGTCAGCCACCTGCCGCTGGTGGGGTATCTGGTCCAGAGTCTCTGCCCGGCGGCAGGGGCCCCCATGTTCGCGACGTCCGGGCTGGCCTGCATCGACTGGCAAGATGGCAAAGGAGTCTTGCTCTGGCTGGAAGGACCGCATACAATACGGTAAAAGTTAATAATAAGTTACAGTTTGGTTTTTTGGGGAAGAGAGAGTCGAATTTTCCGGTTTTTTATATAAATTTAACGGAATTATTTCGCATAAGCTGCTGTCATACGGATACAACTTCAAGAGGTTGCAAACGATGAGAGTGTTCAAGAAGTACCTGCCACTGATGGTGGCAAAACATGTCAAAACCTTCTTCAAGGGGCGGATTTACATCCACGGCAGGGGGCGCTTCGATTTCCAGTCGGGCTTGCTGATGATGCCATTGCAAGCCGACATTCCCCATCGCCAGACGGTGCTCGAGGTCAATGAACTGATTTCAAGGCTCCACATGGATGCCGCCTGAGGCGCCTCAGGCTGACCCTGGTCCCCCTCATGCCCGCCCCTGTGCGGGCATGATTGTTGATGGCGCCTGGGCGCGGTGCCAACCGTTCGCGTCATGGCGCTTCTTCCTGCGTTGGCAGGCTTGCTTATCCTGATTGCCTCTCTATACTCGCGCGCAATACCCGCCTTTTTATTCTGGATATCGCAATGCCCCTTGCCTTCCTGTTTCCCTTCTCCTGCATGGCCATCTGGGCCGGCAATGGCATCGTCAGCAAGCTGGCGGTCGGGGTGTTGTCTCCTGCGGCGCTCGCCTGGTCGCGCTGGATGGTGGCGGCCCTGGTGCTGACCCCGTTTCTGGCTCACCGGGCCTGGCGCGAGCGCCGCAAGCTGCGGGCCGGTTTCTCGAAGCTGGCGGTGCTGGCCCTGCTCGGCATGGTCTTGAACCAGACCTTTGGCTATTACGCGGCCCAGACCCTAGGGGCCACCGAGATTGGCCTGATGATGGGACTGACCCCCTTGATGACGGTGCTGCTCAGCATCTGGTTGCTGCGCGAGCGGCCCACCTGGGGGGCGCTGCTGGGAGGCGCCATCTCCATTCTGGGGCTGGCGATTTTGTTGGGGCAGGGGGATCCGGCCCGGCTGCTGACCCAGGGCATCCATATCGGTTCCGTCTACATGCTGCTCTCGGCGGCCACCTATGCGCTCTACAGCGTGCTGCTCAAGCGCTGGGATCTGGGGCTGGACAACTGGTCCATGCTCTACGGTCAGGTGCTGTGCAGCCTCCTGTTCCTCACCCCCTTCTATCTGCTGGTGGACGGGCACTGGCCCGATGGCAGCGCCCTCTGGCTCATCCTCTATGCGGGGATCCCGACCTCGGCCCTCTCGCCCTGGCTCTGGATGCAGGGCATTGCCCTGCTCGGGGCGAGCCGCACCGCCATCTTCATGAACCTGTTGCCGGTGATGACGGCCGCCCTTGCCATCAGCTGGCTCGGGGAGCGGCTCACCAGCTATCACCTCATCGGTGGCGGCATGACCCTGATGGGGGTGCTGCTGGCGCAGTTGCTGGTGAGGCCCGTGACGGTGCGAAGACGCGCCCGGCTCGCGGTGGCGGGCTGTCAGGAAAAGTAGGATAAAAAAAGACCGCCCTCGAGGCGGTCTTTTTGGTTCGGTGCCCAGCGTCACTGCGCCGTCAGATAGAGATCCTTGGCATAGACCAGGTCTTGCGGGTTCTGGTAGGGGTAGCCCTTGACGTTGGGTTTGAGCAGCCGTGATTTCACGTAGAAGTAGACAGGAGCGATGGGGGCCTCCTCGTCGATCAGCACCTCGGCCTGCTGATAGAGGCGGTTGCGCTCGGCGGGGTCCTTGGCGTCATGGGCCTTGGCCAGGAGGGCGTCGTACTCCTTGTTGAACCACTTGCCGCTGTTGGCGCTGCTGCTGGAGGTCATGATGTCGAGGAAGGTGGAGGCATCGTTGTAGTCTCCGTTCCAGGAGTAGCGGCTCACCCCGAAGTCACCCTCGTTCAGGGCCGACACCATGGTCTTCCACTCCATGTTGTTGAGCTCCGCCTTGACCCCCAGGTTGTGCTTCCACATGGAGGAGATGGCGAGCGCTATCTTCTTGTGCCCCTCGTTGGTGTTGTAGAGGATGTCCACCGTCAGCGGCTTGTCAGGGCCGTAACCCGCCTCGCCAAGCAGCGCCTTGGCCTGCTTGATGCGCTCTTCCTTGCTCATCAGCTCGCTGGCGGGGCGTTTGAGCTCGAAGCCGTCCACGCTCGGCGGGGTCAGGCTGAAGGCGGAGAGCTGCCCCTGTCCCAGGATCTTCTCCGTGATGGTGTCCCGGTCGATGGCAAGAGAGAGTGCCTTGCGCACCCTGACGTCGTCAAAGGGTTTGCGCTGGGTGTTGAACACGTAGTAGTAGGTGGCGAGCATGGGGGCGCTCACCAGCTCCTCCGGGCTCTGGCGCTTGATCTGCTGATACTGCTCCAGGGGATAGGTGGTGTAGTGCAGCTCGCTCGCACGATAGCGGTTGTAGGCCGCGGTATCGGAGACGATCTCCAGATAGATCACCTTGTTCAGCACGGTGTGCTCGTTGTCCCAGTAGTGGGGGTTGCGCTCGGCGATGAGGCGCTCGTTCGGGGTCCACTCCTTGAGGGCGAAGGCGCCGTTGGAGACGATGTTGGCCGGTTTGACCCACTCATGACCGAACTTCTCGATGGTGGCCTTGGGCGCCGGGAAGGTGGTGTAGTGGGAGAGGGTCTTGAGGAAGAAGGGGACCGGGTTTTTCAGGGTGATCTGCAGGGTGTAGTCATCGAGCGCCTTGATCCCCAGGGCATCCGGGCTCTGCTTGCCCTGCACCACGTCGCTGGCATTGGCGACGCCGGTCAGCTCGATGAACCAGGCGTAGTTGGAGGCGTTCTTGGGGTCCGCCGCCCGCTGCCAGCCATAGACGTAGTCCGCCGCCGTCACCGGCTCGCCGTTGGACCATTTGGCATCGGGTCTGAGCTTGAAGGTGTAGACGGTGCCCGTGGCATCGAGCTCGTAGCCAAGGGCGCCCGCCGCCTGCAGCTTGCCGTTGCCATCCAGGGTATAGAGCCCCTCGAACAGATCGTTGACGACGTCGCTGCCCGCGCTCTCTTCCACCATCTGGGGATCGATGGAGGCAGGCTCGGTGCCGATGTTGCGCACGAACACTTGCTGGGTGGCTGGCAGAAGCTGGGTGCCTTCAGGCACCTGGGCGGCGAGGACGGGGAGGGTGAGCAGAGCGGCAACCGCCCCGGCGATAAGCGACTTTTTCATTGAATATCCTTATGTTTTTTTGCTTCCAAAGCGCAGCCAGTGTGCGGGATTGGGGGGCAGATCTCAAGAGGGGAGCCTCTGGCGCAACATTGCCGGGCGCCAGGGGGAGCAAGGCGGGCCGCCGCGTCGGCCCGGATGCATTCTTGTCACGAATTAACCCCCCAAAAGATGCCGGATGGCACCCTTGTTTCACGGCGAAAGCCCGTGGTGGCGCGGTTTTCTGGCGATTTAAAGAACGGCTTAATTCGCTGCAAAAACAAAAAATAGGCGTTACATTGGGTTACAAAACAACGCTGCCGGGGATCGGCACTTTTTTTGCCGACACTTGCAAACGTTTTCAACGGCCAACGGAAACGATCTTAAAGGAACAAGAATGCGAAACATGATCACCATGGGCGAGTTCATCGTCAAAAAGCAGGCGGACTACCCGACCGCGACCGGCGAGCTGACCTCCTTGCTCAGCTCCATCCGCCTGGCCGCCAAGGTGGTGAACCGGGAGATCAACAAGGCGGGTCTGGCGGACATCATCGGTTCCATCGGCGCCGAAAACGTGCAGGGCGAGGTGCAGCAGAAGCTGGACGTCTATGCCAACGAGCGCTTCAAGGCGGCGCTGGAGGCCCGTGGCGAGGTGTGCGGCATGGCCTCTGAGGAGGAGGAGGACTTCGTCTCCTTCGATTCCGAGCTCTCTCGTCACTCCAAGTACGTGGTGCTGATAGACCCCCTCGACGGCTCCTCCAACATCGACGTCAACGTCTCGGTCGGGACCATCTTCTCCATCTACCGCCGGGTCAGCAAACCGGGCGCCGGGGTCACTCTGGAGGACTTCCTGCAGCCGGGTCACCGTCAGGTCGCGGCGGGCTACGTGGTCTACGGCTCCTCCACCATGCTGGTCTACACCACCGGCTTTGGGGTCAACGGCTTCACCTATGACCCCTCCATCGGCTGCTTCTGCCTCTCCCACGAGAACATCCGCATTCCGGAGGAGGGCAAGATCTACTCCATCAACGAGGGCAACTACATCAAGTTCCCGGACGGGGTGAAGAAGTACCTGAAATACTGCCAGGAGCGTGACGAGGCGACTCACAGGCCCTATACCTCCCGCTACATCGGTTCCCTGGTGTCGGATTTCCACCGCAACCTGCTCAAGGGGGGCATCTACATCTACCCGTCCGGCACCAACTCCCCGAACGGCAAGCTGCGCCTGCTCTATGAGTGCAACCCCATGGCCTTCCTGGTGGAGCAGGCCGGTGGCAAGGCGTCCGATGGCTTTGGCCGCATCATGGACATCCAGCCTACCGCTCTGCACCAGCGCACCCCCTACTTCGTCGGGTCCACCAGGATGGTGGAGCGGGCCGAGGCCTTCATGCGGGAGTTCTCCGCCCACGAGGATCCGGCCAACCAGGGCTGAGCCCGGGCCAGCGTCCCTTCGTCACGGGAGCCGTCAAGGCTCCCGTTTTTATTGGCGTGCAGGCGGGTGTAGCCAGGTTGATATGCTGACGGACTGGACTGGACTGGACTGACGGACTGACGGACTGACGGACTGGCGGTTGACGAGCTAACGGACTGACGCGACGCTTCGGCTGTTGCGGTGCAATGGCTGGTGGCCCCCTTGCCGGGATACCTCGGCGGGATATCTGGTCTGGATACCTGGGCGGGATAAATACGGCACGGGCCATCTGCGGGGCTATCGAGGCGCATTGAGCCCGTGTGTTGCCCACAATCATCCCCACATCCATCTGTTTTTCAGATGAGTTATGACTCAATGCATCGTATCAACAGATGGATTCGGCGGCAAAATGGTGCTGCCAGGAGGGCGAACCGAGGCATCGGGAGGCAAGAAGGCGGGCCGGGGGCGAGATGCCGCCCCTTGCCAGCAACGAAACGGGAGCCCTGGGGCTCCCGTTGTTGTAGGCGGCAGGTCGCGCCCTGCTGACGTCATGCTTCCCCTCAGGGGGTGGCATGGCGGGCGAGATCCGCCAGCAGGCCGTCCACCAGTTTGAGGCGCATGGCCCTGTCCTGGGTCGGGACCTGGAAGCGCAGCCGGGTCGGCCCGTCCATCTTGTAGATGCGCGGCTGCTCGGAGAGCAGCTTGACCAGATAGGCCGGGTTGACGCGGGTTTCCTGGGTAAAGTCCAGATAGCCGCCGCGCTCGCTCATCTCCACCCGGCGAATGCCCAGCGCCGTGGCGCGCTGGCGGAAGGCGGCCAGCTCCATCAGCGTCTTGGTCGGCTCCGGCAAGAGGCCGAAGCGATCGATGAGCTCCACTTTGAGCTCCCGCAGCTCCTGCTCGTCGGCGGCACTGGCGATGCGCTTGTACATGGAGAGGCGCATGTTGACGTCCGGGATGTAGTCGTCCGGGAGCAAGGCGGGCAGACGCAGCTCCACTTCGGTGTGCTGGCTCATGAGCTGCTCCAGCGACGGCTCCTTGCCATGTTTGAGCGCCTCCACCGCCTGCTCCAGCATCTCCATGTAGAGGGTGAAGCCCACCGATTCGATCTGGCCGCTCTGATCGTCGCCCAGCAGCTCGCCCGCGCCCCGGATCTCCAGATCGTGGGTGGCGAGCGCAAAGCCGGCACCGAGATCTTCGAGGGACGCGATGGCCTCCAGCCGCTTGGCCGCATCCTTGGTCATCAGCTTGGGATGGGGGGTGAGCAGGTAGGCATAGGCCTGGTGGTGGGAGCGCCCGACCCGGCCCCGCAGCTGGTGCAGCTGGGCCAGGCCAAGGTGATCCGCCCGGTCCATGATGATGGTGTTGGCGCTCGGCACGTCGATGCCGGTCTCGATGATGGTGGTGCAGACCAGCAGGTTGAAGCGCTGGTGGTAGAAGTCCGACATCACCCGCTCGAGCTCCCGCTCGCGCATCTGGCCGTGGGCGATGCCGATGCGCGCCTCCGGCACCAGCTCGGCAAGATCGGCGGCGCACTTCTCGATGCTCTCCACGTCGTTGTGCAGGTAGTAGACCTGGCCGCCACGCTTCAATTCCCGCAGTACCGCCTCACGCACCACCGCAGGTTCGTGCTGGCGCACGAAGGTCTTGATGGCGAGCCGCTTGGCGGGCGGGGTGGCGATGATGGAGAGATCCCGCATGCCGGACATGGCCATGTTGAGGGTGCGGGGAATGGGGGTGGCGGTGAGGGTGAGGATATCCACGTCGGCGCGCAGCGCCTTGATCTTCTCCTTCTGGCGCACCCCGAAGCGGTGCTCCTCGTCGACGATGAGCAGCCCCAGATCCTTGAAGGTGAGCTCGGCGCCGAGCAGCTTGTGGGTGCCGATGATGATGTCCACCTTGCCCTCGGCCATCTCCTTCATCACCGCGCTCTGCTCCTTGGCGGAGCGGAAGCGGCTCAGCACCTCCACCCGCACCGGCCAGTTGGCGAAGCGGTCGCGGAAGTTGTCGTAGTGCTGCTGGGCGAGCAGGGTGGTGGGCACCAGCACCGCCACCTGCTTGCCGCCGTGCACGGCCACAAAGGCCGCCCGCATCGCCACTTCGGTCTTGCCAAAGCCCACGTCGCCGCACACCAGCCTGTCCATGCTCTTGGCCTGGCACATGTCGCCGAGCACCGCATTGATGGCGTTGAGCTGATCCTCGGTCTCCTCGAACGGGAAGCTCGCGGCAAACTGGCGGTAGGCCTCCCGGTCGTGTTTGAAGGCAAAACCGTGACGGGCTGCCCGCATGGCATAGACATCCAGCAGCTCGGCCGCCACGTCCCGCACCTTTTCCGCCGCCTTGCGCCGCGCCTTGACCCAGGCCTCGCCGCCGAGCTTGTGGCTGGGCGGGTTGTCGGAGCCGGTGTAGCGGCTGATCAGGTGCAAACTGGTGACCGGCACGAACAGCTTGTCGCCGCCGGCGTATTCCAAGGTCAGAAACTCGGTGGGCAGGCCGCCTGCGTCTATGGTCTCGAGCCCCAGGTAGCGACCGACCCCGTGATCCAGGTGCACCACCGGCTGGTCCTGGGTCAGCTCGCCCAGGTTTCGGATCACCGCATCCGAGCTCAGGTTCTTGTTCTTGTCCCGCTGGCGCTTGCTGCGGATCTTGCCGCCGAGCAGCTCGGCTTCGGTGATGAGGGCAAGGGGCGTCTGGCCGGGCTCTTGCAGCAGGAAGCCCCGCTCCAGGGGGCAGACCAGCAGCCCGTGGCGCTCATCGCTCGAGAGGAAGGCGTCGAGGGAGGCAAACTCCCGGGGTTGCAGGTTGATCCGTGCGAGCAGATCCCCGAGCCCCTCGCGCCGCCCCTCGGACTCCACCGCAAACAGGGTGCGCCCGGCAAAGCCTTGCAGGAAGCCGTCAAGGGCCAGCAGGGGTTGCTCCTTGCTGTGGTCGAGCTGCAGATCCGGCAGGGGGGCGAGGGGCAGATCGTGCTGATCCGCTCCGCCGTCAACGGTCGCCTCCTGCAGACGCACGGCGCCATAGTCCCCGAGGGCGGCGAAGAGCTGCTCCACCGGCAGATAGATCTGCTGGGGCGGCAGCAGGGGACGGGTGTTGTCCCAGCGCCTGTCTTCATAGCGCTGGCCGATGTCGTTCCAGAAGCGCTGGGCCGCGGGGTAGATCTCCCCCACGGTGAGCAGCAGGGTGTTGCCTGGCAGGTAGTCAAACAGGCTGGCGGTCTGGTTGAAGAAGAGCGGCAGGTAGTATTCGATGCCGGCGGGCCAGCGCCCCTTGCTCACCTCCTGATAGACGGAGCCCTCGGCCCGGGAGATCTCGAACTGTTCGCGATACTGGCCACGAAACAGCTCGATGGCCCCCTCGTCGGTGGGAAATTCCCGGGCGGGCAGGAGGCTCACCGACTTCACCGGCTCGCTGGAGCGCTGGGTCTCGGGATCGAACGGGCGGATGGAGTCCACCTCGTCATCGAAAAAATCAATGCGATAGGGGCGGCTGCTCCCCATGGGGAAGAGATCCAGCAGGGAGCCGCGGGCGGCGAATTCGCCGTGCTCCAGCACCTGTTCCACCGCCACGTAGCCCGCCTGCGCCAGACGCCCGCGCAGCTGCTGCAGGTTGAGGCGCTGGCCGCTTGTGACCATCAGGCTGTATTTGTCGAGATAAGCCTGGGGCGCCGTGCGCAGCATCAGGGTGGAGATGGGCACGATGAGCACGCCGTGGCGCATCTGCGGCAACTGGTAGAGGGTCTCGAGGCGCTGGGAGATGATGTCCTGGTGGGGAGAGAAGCTGTCGAAGGGCAGGGTCTCCCAGTCCGGGAACAGCAGCACCGGGCAATCCTGATCCGCCAGCAGGAACCCCAGTTCCTGTTCAAGGCGCAGGGCGCTCGGGGTATCGGCGGTGACCAGCAGGACGGGTCTTCGGGCTTCCCGGGTGAGGCGGGCGGCAACCAGAGCCAGGCTGCTGCCGACCAGCTGGCCGAACGTTGTCTTCTGGCCCGCTTTGGCGGGCAAGGCGGGGAGGGTCATTGGCATCATCGGAGTCTTTTACTGTTGGCGTTCTTTTGACATGGACCTGGGTTAGCGCTGACGTTCCTGGGCACGCAGCTTGAGCTGTTTCGACTGCACATGCAGGCTGGCGCGCACCAGCAGCTCCCGGTCATCCTCGCGGATGCGCACGTAGTCGAGCACCACGTGGGTGCCATGCTCTCCGGCGTCCCGCTGCACGACCTCGCCGTAGCAGTAGACGGCGGAGGCCTCTTCCCGCAGGAAGATCTTGAGCCGCACTATCTGGTGCAGGGCGGGGGCCTCCCCGTGCCCCTGGTGGGGGTGCAGGTAGGTGAGCTGCCCGGCGCCAAAGCGCAGGGTGTGGAAGCGGTGCTCGGGGTGATCCTGGGCCGCCAGCACATAGCCCATGATCATGTCGATCTTGCGGGACTGCTGGTTGATGATCTCCACCAGATCGTGCATGGACTCGTTCTGGCTGCGCAGCAACCGGCTGCTCACCAGATCGATGGAGGTGATGGCGGAGGCGATGCGAAACGGCTCGGGCAACTCGGCCTCCAGGGCCTCCAGCGTCGGCAGACGAAAGTCGGCCGGCATGGGGATCACATTGACCGGCGTGGCATGGGTGACGCTGAAGAACTGTTCCTGCATGGAGGCTATCCCTTGTTGTCATAGACGGTTTCCCTTTATTATCCGGTATCTTATTTCGTTGGCAACGTAGATATCCTTGAAGACCGGACTTTTTCAGCCACTGTCGCTGGCCATCGGCCTGCGTTATGCAGGCTCGCGACGCAGTAACCGCTTCGTCTCCTTTATCTCCCTGTTCTCCACCTTTGGCATCGCCATCGGGGTCGCCGCCCTGATGGTGGTGATCTCGGTGATGAACGGGTTCGAAGGCCAGCTCAAGGGGCGCATCCTCGGGGTGATCCCCCATGTGGTGGTGACCAATCAGGCCGGACGCATCGAGGCCGAGCCCGAAGGTCTGCCCGACCTGGCCCGCTTGCCCCACGTGGTGGCCACGGCCCCCATGCTCGACAGCGAAGGCATGCTGCAAAGCCCGGGCCAGCTCACCGGCGTGAGCGTGCAGGGGATCGATCCCGCCCGCTGGCCCAAGGATGACATCCTGCACGCCCAGATGCTGGGAGGGCGCCTTGACAGCCTGCAGGCCGGTGAATACCACATCGTGCTGGGGCAGGGGGTGGCCAGCCGACTCAAGGTCTCTATCGGCGACCAGGTGCGTCTCATCCTGACCGAAGGTACCCGCTTTACCCCCTTTGGCCGAGTGCCGGCCCAGCGTCTTTTCACCGTCTCCGGCATCTTCGGGGTCGGCGCCGACGTGGACAGCCAGGTGGCCCTGATTGCCCTCGGGGATGCCCAGCGCATGCTGCGCCTGCCCGCAGACAAGGTGGGCGGCATCCGCCTCTGGCTGGACGATCCCTTCGCCGCCGACGAGGTGGTGAAGACCACGTTGCCGGATGGGCTGGAGTGGCAGGACTGGCGCCGCGAGCGCGGCGAGCTGTTCCAGGCGGTGGCCATGGAAAAACGGATGATGGGGCTGATGCTGGTGCTGATCATCGCGGTCGCCACCTTCAACATCCTCTCCGCCCTGGTGATGGTGGTCACCGACAAGGAAGGGGAGGTGGCCATCCTGCGTACCATGGGCATGAGCGAATCCGGCATCGTCAAGATCTTCATGGTGCTGGGGGCGTCGAGCGGCGTCATCGGCGCCCTGTTCGGGGGGTTGGCGGGGCTGGCGCTCTGCTTTGGCCTCAATCCTCTGCTCAATGCCCTTGGGCTCAACCTCTATATGGCGGCAGGGGGCAGCGGTCTGCCGGTCATCGTCGAGCCGGCCCAGGTCATGACCATTTTGCTGGGCGCCGTGCTGCTCAGCTTCAGTGCCACCCTTTACCCGGCCTCCCGCGCGGCCCGGGTCAAACCGGCGGAGGCGCTGCGTTATGAATAATTCATCTTCTGTTGTTACTGGTGCAAGTGGAGCCCCCGTTATGAATCAATCCGTCTCCTGCGAGCCGCTGCTGCGCTGCCAGGCCCTCAATCATGTCTACAAAGAGGGCAATCTGGAGACCCAGGTACTCAAGGGGATCGAGCTGGACGTCGCCCCCGGGGAGATGCTGGCGGTGGTGGGGAGCTCGGGCTCCGGCAAGACTACCCTGCTGCACCTGATGGGGGCGCTGGACAACCCTTCCAGCGGCGCCGTGCTGTTCAAGGGGCAGGACATCCATGGCTGGGACAGCCGCACCCAGGCGAGGTTTCGCAACCAGGAGCTGGGTTTCGTTTACCAGTTCCACCACCTGCTCTCGGAATTCAGCGCGCTGGAAAATGCGGCCATGCCGCTGCTGATCGCCGGTGAGTCGGTGGCCAGCGCCACCGAGAAGGCGAGCAAGATGCTGGGGCGGGTGGGGCTCTCCCACCGTCTCAACCACAGACCGTCCGAGCTCTCCGGTGGCGAGCGCCAGCGGGTGGCCATCGCCCGTGCCCTGGTCAACGAACCCAGCCTGGTGCTGGCGGACGAGCCCACCGGCAACCTGGATCATGCCAGCGCCACCGCCGTCTATGAGCTCTTGTGCGAGCTCAATCGCGAGCTTGGCACCGCGTTCGTGGTGGTGACCCATGACTTGAGCCTGGCGGCCAAGCTCCACCGCCGGGTCACCCTGGTGAGCGGCATCATGGCGGAGGTCGCCTGATGTTCAAGCCGCTGCCCCTGTTCCTGGGCCTGCGTTACAGCCGCTCCCGCCGCCGCAACGGCTTCATCGCCTTCATTTCGGCCTCCTCCCTCATCGGCATCGCCCTCGGGGTGATGGCCCTCATTCTTGGCCTCTCCGCCATGAACGGGTTCGAGCGGGAGCTCAAGAACCGGGTGCTCTCCGTGGTCCCCCACGGCGAGCTCATCGGCATGGAAGCGCCGCTGCCTGACTGGCCGAGGCTCAGGGACTACCTGCTGGCCCAGCCCGGGGTGGAGGCGGCTGCCCCCGTCATTCGCCTGGACGGCCTGCTGGAGCACGGCTCCGCCCTCAAGGGGGTCCAGCTGCGTGCGGTGCTGCCGGAGCTGGAAGCCAATCTCTCCGATGCGGGCAACTTCATGACGGGTCGGGGCCTTCGCGAGCTGCAGGCGGGTGAACACGGGGTCATCCTCGGCAAGATCATCGCCGACAAGCTGGGGGTCAAGACAGGGGACACCGTCACCCTGCTGCTGCCCCAGGCGGGGGATGCCGCCGGCATCAAGAACCCGAAACGGGAGGCGCTCACCGTGGTGGGGCTGCTCGAGATCGGCGGCCAGCTCGACGGCCTGCTCGGCTTCATGCACCTGGCGGACGCCCAGGCCATCACCGGCATGGGCAGCGCGGTGGAGGGGTTCAGCCTCAAGGTGAGCGACGTGCTCAAGGCCCAGTCCATCACGGTGGCGGCGGCCCAGAAATTCCCGCACTACGTCTATATCAGCAGCTGGATGAGCCGTCAGGGCTATCTCTATCAGGACATCCAGATGGTGCGCACCGTGATGTACGTGGTGATGCTGATGGTGGTGGCGGTGGCCTGCTTCAACATCGTCTCCACCCTGGTGATGGCGGTGAACGAGAAGCGCAGCGAGATTGCCATCTTGAAGACCATGGGGGCGAGCCCGGGCCAGATCCGGCTTACCTTCGTCATCCAGGGGATGGTGAACGGGGTGGCGGGAGCCTTGCTCGGCGCCCTGCTGGGCGGCCTGCTCTCCAGCAAGCTGACCCAGATCCTGAGCGCCATCGAAGGGGTGATCGGGCACCGTTTCCTGAATCCCGACATCTACTTCATCGACTTCCTGCCGACCGAGCTGCACATGCAGGATTTGCTCATCGTGACCGGCGCCGCCATCCTGATGAGCCTGGTGGCGACCCTCTATCCTGCCTGGCGGGCGAGCGGCCTGGTGCCGTCCCGGGAACTGGGGCATTGATGCCCATGGATGTGATAAAGGGCCCTGCGGGGCCCTTTTTATTGTCACTCTTTTGTGGGGAAACCCCCGACGTGGCGGTTATCGGGGCAATACGCAGGAGGAGATGATGCCCGGTGCCGTGTTGATGGCATCAATGGGCATTCAACTCATCGAGAGGCAGTGAAAAACTCCCCACGAAGACATCGATGAAGTAGCGCATGGCGGGGTTCATCCTGGCGTCCAGCATCTGCTCGAGGCGCTTTCGCGCGGGCTCGAACTCCCGGTTGCCGACGCTCAGCTCCTCCAGACACTTGGTGTAGGCGCAGAGGGTGTCTGCATCCTTCACCAGGCTGGTGAGGGCCTCGTCCTGGGCGCCGGAGTCGAGCAGGGGGCGAAAGTCCTCGACCAGCTCAGGCGGCAACATCCCCAGCAGGCGCTGCTCGGCGGCAAGCTCAATCTTCTTGTATTCGCGGGCGATTTCGGGATTGAAGTACTTGACCGGGGTGGGCAGATCCCCGGTCAGCACCTCGCTGCTGTCGTGGTAGAGGGCCATGACGGCGGCCCGGTCTGCATCCACCTGAGCGCCGAACAGGCGATTGCTGATAAGACCGAGGGCGTGGGCCACCATGGCGACCTGCAGGCTGTGCTCGGCGATGTTTTCGGGCTGGATGTTGCGCATCAGGGGCCAGCGGTAGATGAGGCGCATACGGGCGAGGTTGGCAAAAAAATGGCTGGGCAGCATGGAAGACCTCGAATGGGGCAATGAAAAAGGGCAGACCCTAGTCTGCCCTTTTTTCCACCCGCAAGGATAGCCTGAGATGGGCCGTCAGCGGATGTAGCGGCCCGATTCGGCCTCGTGGTTGGTCACTATCATCTGGCCGATGGGGGCCAGGCTGATGAGGGCCAGCTTGAGGTGCTGGATGCCGAACGGGATGCCGACGATGGTGACGAAACAGGCCAGCGCCGAGGCGATGTGGCCGATGGCCAGCCAGACCCCGATGAGCACAAACCAGAGAATGTTGCCAATCAGCCCCAGGGCGCCGGTGCCGATGTCGCTCTGGCCCGTCATGCTCTTGCGGCTCACCGCCTGCTTGCCAAACGGGAAGAAGGTGAAAGTGCCGATGACGAAGCAGGCGCGTCCCCAGGGGATCCCGATGAGGGAGATGAAGCAGAGCAGCCCCGCCAGCCACCAGGCCAGCCCCATGAAGACGCCTCCCAGCACGAACCAGAGCAGATTGAACAAGAAGCGGAAAAAGGACATGTGGGTGACTCCAGCAGCACGTAAATTGGTTGTCACCATAGCGAGCCCTGCCGGGGGACGCAATGGCACAGGCGAGAAGGTGGACAATTTGGGTCGCAGCACGCCATTTTTGTGCCTGATTGGCGGCGGATGGCGATCAAAATGGCCCGTTCGCCGTGAAAAAGAGTGAGCCAGTGCAAATTATTGCGGATGGAATGCTTGAACTCGGTGCAAGGCTTCCCCATATAGGAGAGAGTCTTGCGCAAATTGTGCTGTCTGTGCCCCGGATGGGGGATGTGCGGCTCGACGCGACCACTGCACGCCGCTATAATGTCGCGTCATATTTTCTCATCACAAAGACAGTCGTTGTCTTTATAAACAGGAAGACTCCGGGCTTGCCCGGGGGCAATAAAGGGTCAGCACGCAGTGCTGAGTTGAACGAGGTAAAAGAATGCAAGTTTCTGTAGAGACAACCCAGGGTCTGGAACGCCGTCTTACCATCACTGTACCGGCCGCTACCGTTGACGCCGCCGTGCGCAAAGAATTGAATGGCCTGGCCAAAACCCGTCGCATCGACGGTTTCCGTCCTGGCAAGGCTCCGGTTGCCATCATCAAGAAGATGTTCGGTGCCATGGCTCACGCCCGCGTTGCCGATGAAATGATGCAGAACAACTTCATCAAGGCCATCATCGAGAACAAACTGAGCCCGGCTGGCGCCCCGACCATGGATCCGAAAGAGATCAAAGAAGGTCAGGATTTCGAATTCACCGCCACTTTCGAAGTGTATCCGGAGTTCGAAGTTGCCGGTCTGGAGAGCATCAAGGTCGAGAAGCCGGTTGCCACCGTGAAGGACAGCGACCTGGAAAACATGATCGACACCCTGCGCAAGCAGCACGCCACCTGGACTGAAGCCGCTGTGGCTGCCGCCAATGGCATGCGTGTGACCATGGACTTCGTCGGTTCCATCGACGGTGAAGAGTTCGACGGTGGCAAGGCTGAAGGCTTCACTCTGGAACTGGGCGCTGGCCGCATGATCCCGGGCTTCGAAGACGCCATCCTGGGCAAGAAAGCGGGCGACGAGTTCACCATCGAGGTGACTTTCCCGGCTGACTACCACGCCGAAGCCCTGAAGGGCAAGGCTGCCAAGTTTGCCTCCAAGCTGCACAAGGTTGAAGAGCAGGTGCTGCCCGAGCTGACCGAAGAGTTCGTCAAGCGTTTCGGCATCGAGAGCGGCAGCGTTGAAGAGCTGAAGGCAGAAGTGCGCAAGAACATGGAGCGCGAACTGGCCCAGGCCCTGAAAAACAGCGTGAAAGAGCAGGTACTGAACGGACTGGTTGAAGCCAACCAGATCGATCTGCCGAAGGCTGCTGTTGCCCAGGAAATCGACACCCTGCGTCAGCAGGCTCTGCAGCGCTTCGGTGGCTTCCAGGGCGGCAACGCCCCCGAGCTGCCGGCCGAGCTGTTCCAGGCCCAGGCCGAGCGCCGTGTCCGCGTTGGTCTGCTGCTGGGTGACGTCATCCGCACCAACGAGATCAAGGCTGACGACGCCCGTGTGACCAGCATCATCGAGTCCATGGCCACTGCCTACGAAGATCCGAAAGAAGTGATCGAGTACTATCAGCAGAATGAGCAGATGCTGAACGGCGTGCGCAACCTGGCCATTGAAGATCAAGCCATCGATCTGATCCTGTCCAAGGCGCAAGTCACCGAGAAAGAAGTTGCCTTCGACGAAGTGATCAACAAGTCTGGTGCCGCTGCCTAAGAACATTTGACTTAAGGTCAAAACTGTTAAGTATAATGGCTCGTGTGATCTCCACTCGGGCCATTTTATTTTAGGGACAATGCCTTATGTACAAGAACTATAACGATGTGACTGAATCCCCACGCAATGCGCTCATCCCGATGGTGGTAGAGCAAACCGCGAAAGGGGAGCGTTCCTACGACATCTATTCCCGTCTGCTGAAAGAGCGGGTGATCTTCCTGACCGGTCAGGTCGAGGATCACATGGCGAACCTGGTGGTGGCCCAGCTGCTGTTCCTGGAGTCCGAGAACCCGGATCAGGACATCAGCATCTACATCAACTCGCCGGGTGGTGCCGTCACTGCGGGTATGTCCATCTATGACACCATGCAGTTCATCAAGCCGGACGTGAGCACCGTCTGCATGGGGCAGGCCTGCTCCATGGGGGCCTTCCTGCTGGCCGGTGGCGCCAAGGGCAAGCGTTTCTGCCTGCCCAATGCCCGAGTGATGATCCACCAGCCGCTGGGCGGCTTCCAGGGGCAGGCTTCTGACATCCAGATCCATGCCCAGGAGATCCTGAAAATCAAGAATACCCTGAACGATCGTCTGGCGTTCCATACCGGTCAGGACATGGCCACCATCGAGCGCGACACCGACCGTGACAACTTCATGTCCGCCGAGCAGGCCGTTGCCTATGGTCTGGTTGACGGCATCCTGAGCCAGCGCGGCTGAGCAGGGTACCCCGTCCTGTTGTAAACTCAACAGGACGATCCATCCTCTATTGATAAAACGAGGTCGCTGAATGACAGAGAAACGCAAGGGTGAGGGCGACAAGCTGCTGTATTGCTCTTTCTGCGGCAAAAGCCAGCATGAAGTGCGCAAGCTGATCGCTGGCCCTTCCGTCTACGTATGTGATGAGTGTGTCGAGCTGTGCAACGACATCATCCGCGAGGAGATCCGCGAGATCTCTCCCAAGCGCGATGGTAGCGAGCTGCCGACCCCTCATGAAATCCGCGCCCATCTGGACGACTACGTGATCGGTCAGGAGTACGCCAAGAAGGTGCTGGCAGTGGCTGTCTACAACCACTACAAGCGTCTTCGCAGCGGCAGCGAGTCCGGTGGCGTGGAGCTGGGCAAATCCAACATCCTGCTGATTGGCCCCACCGGCAGCGGTAAGACCCTGCTGGCCGAGACCCTGGCTCGTCTGCTGGATGTGCCCTTCACCATGGCCGATGCAACCACCCTGACCGAAGCCGGTTACGTGGGCGAGGACGTGGAGAACATCATCCAGAAGTTGCTGCAAAAGTGCGACTACGACGTGGAGAAGGCCCAGCGCGGTATCGTCTACATCGACGAGATCGACAAGATCTCCCGCAAGTCGGACAACCCCTCCATCACCCGCGACGTCTCCGGGGAAGGGGTGCAGCAGGCCCTGCTGAAACTGATCGAAGGCACCATCGCCTCCGTGCCCCCCCAGGGCGGTCGCAAGCACCCGCAGCAGGAGTTTTTGCAGGTCGATACCTCCAAGATCCTCTTCATCTGTGGTGGTGCCTTCGCGGGGCTGGACAAGGTGATTGAGCAGCGCTCCGTCAAGGGCACCGGCATCGGTTTTGGCGCCGAGGTGAAATCCAAGAATGCCAAGGCAACCCTGAGCGAGAACTTTGCCAAGGTGGAGCCGGAAGATCTCATCAAGTACGGTCTCATCCCCGAGTTCATCGGTCGTCTGCCGGTGGTCGCGACCCTGACCGAGCTTGACGAGGCTGCCCTCATCCAGATCCTGAAAGAGCCGAAGAACGCGCTGACCAAGCAGTATGCCGCGCTGTTTGCCCTGGAAGAGGTGGAGCTGGAGTTTCGTGACGACGCGCTCAATGCCATTGCCCGCAAGGCCATGGAGCGCAAAACCGGTGCCCGGGGTCTGCGTTCCATTGTCGAGGCCGTGCTGCTTGACACCATGTATGACCTGCCCTCCCTGAAAGGGGTCAGCAAGGTGGTGATCGACGAGACGGTGATCAAGGGGGACTCCGCGCCTCTGATGATCTACGACAATCCCGAGACTCAGGCCGCAGCCTCAGAGTAACTGTCTGATTTTTAATCACATAAAGGGGCTTTTTGCCCCTTTCATGCTTTTTACGGCCAAGGCGATTGAATCTCATCTTTGCGCCCCCATATACTCAGCCAAGCCTTTGCCAACGGTATAACAAGCCGAGAGGACATATATGAACCTAGAGCGTTCAGAACGCATCGAGATTCCCGTCCTGCCTCTTCGTGACGTGGTGGTCTATCCCCACATGGTCATTCCACTCTTTGTGGGGCGGGAAAAATCCATTCGCTGTCTGGAAGCGGCCATGGAGCAGGACAAGAAAGTCCTGCTGGTGGCCCAGAAGGATGCGTCGACTGACGAACCGACGGTGGAGGAAATTTTCTCCGTCGGGACAGTGGCCAATATTCTGCAGATGCTCAAGCTGCCGGACGGCACCGTCAAGGTGCTGGTGGAGGGGGGCCAGCGTGCCCGCCTTGAGCGGATGATCGACGATCGCGACTTCTTTGTCGGGGAGGCCCAGTACATCGCGTCCGCCCCCATCGAGGAGAAGGATCAGGACGTGCTGGTGCGCTCTGCCATCGGCCAGTTCGAAGGTTACATCAAGCTCAACAAGAAGATCCCGCCCGAGGTACTCACCTCGATTTCGGCGATTGACGATGCGGCGCGCCTGGCCGATACCATGGCTGCCCACATGCCGCTCAAGCTCGAAGACAAGCAGAAGGTGCTGGAAATCGCCTCCGTGTCCGAGCGCATCGAGTTTCTGATGGCCATGATGGAGTCGGAGATCGACCTGTTGCAGGTCGAGAAACGCATCCGCTCCCGGGTCAAGAAGCAGATGGAGAAGAGCCAGCGGGAGTATTACCTCAACGAGCAGATGAAGGCCATCCAGAAAGAGCTGGGTGAGCTGGAAGACAGCCCGGATGAATTCGAAGCCCTCAATCGCAAGATTGAAGAGGCCGGGATGCCGGAGGATGCCCGCGAGAAGGCCCAGGCCGAGCTCGCCAAGCTCAAGATGATGTCCCCCATGTCGGCGGAAGCCACCGTGGTGCGCAGCTATGTGGACTGGATGGTGCAGGTGCCCTGGAAGGCCCGCTCCAAGGTCAAGAAAGACCTGGGCAAGGCCCAGGAGGTGCTGGATGCAGATCACTATGGCCTGGACAAGGTCAAGGATCGCATCCTCGAATACCTGGCGGTGCAGGCGCGTGTGAACAAGCTCAAGGGTCCCATCCTCTGCCTGGTCGGGCCTCCCGGGGTGGGCAAGACCTCCCTGGGGCAGTCCATCGCCAAGGCCACCGGCCGCAAGTATGTGCGCATGGCCCTGGGTGGGGTGCGTGACGAGGCGGAGATCCGCGGTCACCGTCGTACCTATATCGGCTCCATGCCCGGCAAGCTCATCCAGAAGATGGCGAAAGTGGGCGTGAAGAACCCCCTGTTCCTGCTCGACGAAATCGACAAGATGAGCTCGGACATGCGTGGCGATCCCGCTTCCGCCCTGCTGGAGGTGCTGGATCCCGAGCAGAACAGCAGCTTCAACGATCACTATCTGGAAGTGGATTATGACCTGTCGGACGTGATGTTCGTGGCCACCTCCAACTCCATGAACATCCCGGGTCCGCTGCTGGACCGGATGGAAGTGATCCGTCTGTCCGGTTACACCGAGGACGAGAAGCTCAACATTGCCAAGCAGCACCTGGTGGCCAAGCAGATCCAGCGCAACGGCCTGAAGCCATCCGAGATCACCATTGAGGATTCGGCGCTGATCGGGGTGATTCGCTACTACACCCGCGAGGCGGGTGTGCGCAGCCTGGAGCGTGAAATCTCCAAAATCTGTCGCAAGGCAGTCAAACGCATCCTGCTGGACAAGAGCATCAAGCATGTTCAGGTCAACCAGGAGAACCTCAAGGAGTTCCTGGGGGTACAGCGCTTTGACTATGGCAAGGCCACCGACCAGAACCAGATTGGTCAGGTGTGCGGGCTGGCGTGGACCGAAGTGGGGGGCGATCTGCTCACCATCGAGACCACCAACATGCCGGGCAAGGGCAAGCTCACTTACACCGGTTCCCTCGGTGACGTGATGCAGGAGTCCATCCAGGCGGCCATGACGGTGGTGCGGGCCCGTGCCGAGAAGCTGCGTATCAACGGCGACTTCTACGAGAAGCGCGACATCCACGTGCACGTGCCGGAAGGGGCGACCCCGAAAGACGGCCCGAGCGCCGGTATCGCCATGTGTACCGCCCTGGTCTCCAGCCTCACCGGCAACCCGGTGCGTGCCGACGTGGCCATGACGGGTGAAATCACCCTGCGTGGCGAGGTGCTGCCCATCGGTGGTCTCAAGGAGAAACTGCTGGCGGCCCACCGTGGTGGCATCAAGCGTGTGCTGATCCCGAAAGAGAACGAACGTGACCTCGAGGAGATCCCGGCCAACGTCAAACAAGATCTTGAAATCTATCCGGTTCGCTGGATTGATGAGGTGCTTGCACTGGCGTTGCAGGACAATCCGCAAGGTTTCGAACGCGTTTCTGTCGTGTAAATGTTGATGCGCCGCAAATTTGGCGCATTCGGGGGGTGGTTAAGGCTTGCATGCACCGGACAACGGAAGTAGCCTTGACCACCGATCGGGTACTCATGATGAGTCGCAATGCGTGATGTGGCGCGGGTTTGCGCCAGATTGTCACTTGCAACTGATCAGGAGGCTTGTTATAAAACCTCCACTTGTTGTGGCCAGGGAAATCAGCGCCGCAGCGATGTTCGATAAAAGGGGAATATAAGAGTGAATAAATCTCAACTGATTGACAAGATTGCAGACGGTGCTGATATCTCCAAAGCTGCCGCTGGCCGTGCGCTGGATGCCTTCATCGATGCCGTGGGCGAAGCCCTGAAAGAGGGTGACCAGGTTGCTCTGGTTGGTTTCGGTACTTTCGCCGTTCGCGAGCGTGCAGCCCGTTCCGGCCGCAACCCGCAAACTGGTGCGACCATCGAAATCGCTGCCGGTAAAGTTCCTGCCTTCAAAGCCGGCAAGGCCCTGAAAGACGCGGTCAACTAAGCCGGTCGCTGATATCTATCGGCACCGTCCTTGGTCTCTGACCAGACAAGTGAGAGGGCTCTCCCTCATACTGCTTGACCAAGGCGCATCGCAATCGGTGCGCCTTTTCATTATTTACGCCCATCGAGTTCGGGAGCATAAGTACAAACATGATGTTGGATAAACTACGCGAAGGGGCGCAGGGCAAGGTAGCCAAGGTTATCTTGGGCCTGATCATCCTCTCCTTTGCCTTGGCCGGGGTAGGCAGCTACCTCAATGGCCCGGCACGTACCGCCCCCGCCACCGTCAACGGCAATGACATCAGTGCCCCCGCACTGGAGAATGCCTACCGCAATGAGCGGGCCCGTATGGAATCCCAAATGGGTGAGGCCTTCAACCAGCTGGCCGCCAATCCCGATTACATGAAACAGTTCCGCCGTGGCGTGCTGGACCGTCTGATCGATCAGGCGCTGATCGATGACAAGGCCCGCTCCCTGGGTCTGCGCGTCAGCGATGAGCAGATCAAGCAGGCCATCGTCGCCATGCCCGAGTTTGCCGAGAACGGCAAGTTCAGCAATGACCGCTACCTGCAGCTCATTCGCCGTGCCGGCATGACCCCCGAGATGTTCCGCGACTCCCTGCGCCAGGACATGGTGCGCCAGCAATTGATGGGCGCCGTGCTGGGATCGGAGTTCGCCCTCAAGGGTGAAGCCGAGCAACTGGATCGTCTCTACAACCAGACCCGTGACCTGCGCCTGATCCGTCTGGCCGCTTCCGCCTATGTGGACGGGATCGAGGTGAGCGATGCCGAGGTAGAGCAGTTCTACAAGGCCAACAGCGCTCGCTTCATGAACGACGAGACGGTCAAGGTCGACTATCTGCTGCTCGATGCCGCGAACCTTGGCAAGAACATCAAGGTCACCGAGCAGGATGCCCAGGATTACTACGACCAGCATCAGGATCTGTTCCAGCGTCCCGAGCGCCGTCAGGTGGCGCACATCCTGATCCCGTTTGGCAAGGATGAAAAGGCCGCCGAGCAGAAAGCCGAGGCCGTGCTGGCCAAGGCCAAGGCAGGTGACGATTTCGCCGCGCTGGCCAAGGCCGACTCCTCCGATACCTTCTCTGCGAAGAAGGGCGGGGAGCTCGACTGGTTCGAGAAAGGGGTGATGGATCCTGCCTTCGAGAAAGCCGCGTTCGCGCTGGCCAAGGCTGGCGATCTCTCCGCCGTGGTGAAGAGCCCGTTCGGCTTCCACATCATCAAGCTGCTGGGAGTCGAGCCTGCCAAGACCAAGCCCTTCGTGGACGTGATGAGCGATACCATCGCCCGTCTGCAATCTGAGAAGGCCAAGGAGCAGTTCTTCGCCGAGCAGCAGAAGATGGCCGACAGCAGCTTCGAGAACCCGGACTCCCTGGACTTGACCGCCGAAGCTATGGGTCTCCAGGTGCAGTCCACCGGCTATTTCAGCCAGGCCGATGCGCCGGCACCGCTCAATGATCCCAAGGTGCTCTCCGTGGCATTCTCCGAACAGCTGCGCGATGACAACACCAACTCCGACGTGATCGAGCTGGCTGACGGCAAGGCGCTGGTGCTGCACATCATGGGTCACCAGCCGAAGGCGGCCAAGCCGCTTGCCGAGGTGAAAGAGCAGGTGATCACCGCCATCAAGCACGACAAGGCCAGTGAAGTGGCCCGTGGCAAGGCCCAGGGTCTGCTGGACAAGCTCAAGGCCGGTGAGAACGTTCAGGCCGACCTGACCGCGCTGGGTCTGAAAGTGGATACCCATACCGGCGTATCCCGTTTCGCCCAGGAGATGGATCAGAACCTGGTGACCCAGGCGTTCCGCATGCCCCATCCGACCGATGGCAAGCCGAGCGTCGAGCTGGTGACCGAAGCCAACGGTGATCGTGTGGTGGTGGCGCTGGACAAGGTCAACGTCATCAAGGAGCCGTCCCAGATGGTGAGCCTGCTGCAAGGTCAGCTGGGTCAGGGCAAGGCACAGGCCGACTACAAGTCGCTGATCGACGAGCTGCGCAAGGCGGCCAAGATCGAATACTTCACCGACGTGGAAGCCACTGTCGAGTAAGTCAGCCTCACGGCCCCAAGTGTGAAAACGGCTCCATGATGGAGCCGTTTTTTTATCTGCACGCGGCACAAGGGAGAGCTGCTGCCCGCTCGCAGGGGGGATACGTCGTCCTAGTTTGCATCCCGCTCGGCGTTGCCAGCAGGCATAAAAAAACCGGCGCACGAGGCGCCGGTTCTGATCGCTTTGCTTGAAAGCGGAGGATTACACCACACCCTGGGTGCGCAGGTAATCCTCGTAGGTGCCGCCGAAGTCGCGGATGCCGTCTTCGGTCAGTTCCAGGATGCGGGTCGCCAGGGAGGAGACGAACTCGCGGTCGTGGGAGACGAAGATCAGGGTGCCCTTGTACATCTCCAGCGCCAGGTTCAAGGATTCGATGGATTCCATGTCCAGGTGGTTGGTCGGTTCGTCCATGATGAGGATGTTGGGGCGCTGCATCATCAGCTTGCCGAACAGCATGCGGCCCTGTTCACCACCGGAGAGCACCTTGACCGGCTTCTTGATGTCGTCCTGGGAGAAGAGCAGACGACCCAGCACGGAGCGCACCGCCTGTTCGTCTTCGTTTTCCTGCTTCCACTGTGCCATCCAGTCGAACACATTGAGATCGGTGTCGAAATCTTCGGCGTGATCCTGGGCGTAGTAGCCGATCTGGGCGTTCTCGGACCACTTGATGGTGCCGGTATCCGGTGCCAGGGCACCGACCAGCGTCTTGATCAGGGTGGACTTACCGATCCCGTTGGTACCCAGGATGGCGACCTTCTCGCCCACTTCCAGCATCATGTTGAGCCCCTTGAACAGGGGACCGTCGCCATAACCCTTGGAGACGCCCTCGATCTCCAGGATGTTGCGGTAGAGCTTCTTGTCCTGCTCGAAGCGGATGAAGGGGTTCTGACGGCTGGAGACCTTCACTTCCTCAATCTTGATCTTGTCGATCTGCTTGAGGCGGGAGGTAGCCTGGCTGGACTTGGAGGCGTTGGCGCTGAAGCGGGAGACGAAGGATTGCAGATCGGCGATCTGGGCCTTCTTCTTGGCGTTGTCGGCCAGCAGGCGCTCGCGGGCCTGGGTGGCAGCCAGCATGTACTCGTCGTAGTTGCCCGGGTAGACCCGCAGCTCGCCGTAGTCCAGATCCGCCATGTGGGTGCAGACGGAGTTCAGGAAGTGACGGTCGTGAGAGATGATGATCATGGTGCTTTCACGATCGTTGAGCACCTGCTCCAGCCAGCGAATGGTGTTGATGTCCAGGTTGTTGGTCGGTTCGTCCAGCAACAGGATGTCGGGGTTGGAGAAGAGCGCCTGCGCCAGCAGCACCCGCAGTTTCCAGCCCGGGGCCACTTCGCTCATCGGGCCGTTGTGCTGCTCGATGGGAATACCGGCACCCAGCAGCAGCTCGCCTGCGCGGGATTCGGCGGTGTAGCCATCATATTCGGCGACCAGGCCTTCCAGCTCGGCGGCCTTCATGTAGTCGTCGTCGGTGGCCTCCAGGTTGGCGTAGATGGCATCGCGTTCAGCGATGGCGGCCCACAGCTCGGTGTGGCCCATCATGACCACGTCCAGTACGCGCATCTCTTCGTAGGCGAACTGATCCTGGCGCAGCTTACCGATGCGCTCGTTGACATCCAGGCTCACATTGCCGCCGGTGGGTTCGAGATCGCCGCCGAGGATCTTCATGAAGGTGGACTTGCCACAGCCGTTGGCACCGATGAGGCCGTAGCGGTTGCCGCCGCCAAACTTGACGCTGATGTTCTCAAACAGCGGCTTGGCGCCGAACTGCATGGTGATGTTGTTGCTTGAAAGCACTGGAATGTCCCGGTTGGTCTGTCAAATGGCGCGCATTATGGCACAGATCCCCCGAAAGTTTTAGCAGGAACTGTGATCTGGCTCCATTGCGGGGGGGGGGGGGGGAAGGTTTCACGACCAGGCCGGCAACGGGCTCCGGCTTCTCTTGCAGAGGGGAGGCGAGGGGCGGTCATGAAAAAAGCCGGCACTGGGCCGGCTTGGATGCGTGGGATGCCACTTAGTGGGCGGAGGCGCCGGAGGCACCGAGCCCGGTCTGGGATCTGACGAACTGCGGGAAGAACTTCGCATGCTCGTCGGA
Source organism: Aeromonas sp. QDB30 (assembly GCF_027707645.1). NCBI lineage: Bacteria > Pseudomonadati > Pseudomonadota > Gammaproteobacteria > Aeromonadales > Aeromonadaceae > Aeromonas > Aeromonas sp. QDB30. The sequence goes on from NZ_JAPCIY010000006.1 coordinate 33,530, forward strand.
GGCTGCCTGGGACTTGTCGGTGACCGAGAAGAACCAGATCCCGATGAAGGCCAGCCCCATGGAGAAGAGCGCCGGGTATTCGTAGGGGAAGATGGCCTGGGCATGACCCAGCACCTTCACCCAGACGGTGGGGCCCAGGATCATCAGGGTCACGGCGCTGATGAGACCGAGCCAGCCGCCATAGACGGCGCCACGGGTGGTCAGGCGGGACCAGAACATGGAGAGGAAGAGCACCGGGAAGTTGCAGCTCGCCGCGATGGAGAAGGCCAGGCCCACCATGAAGGCGATGTTCTGCTTCTCGAACAGGATGCCAAGGCCGATGGCGACCACACCCAGCACCAGGGTGGTCATCTTGGAGACACGCAGCTCGTCGGCCTCGTTGGCCTTGCCTTCCTTGATGACGCAGGCATAGAGGTCGTGAGAGACCGCTGAGGCCCCCGCCAGGGTCAGCCCGGCCACGACCGCCAGTATGGTGGCAAACGCCACGGCGGAGATGAAGCCCAGGAACAGGCTGCCACCCACGGCGTCGGCCAGATGGACGGCCGCCATGTTGGTGCCCCCCAGCAGGGCGCCGGTGGCGTCCTTGAAGTCCGGGTTGGTGCTGACCAGCAGGATGGCGCCAAAGCCGATGATGAAGGTGAGGATGTAGAAGTAGCCGATGAAGCCGGTGGCATAGAACACCGATTTACGGGCTTCCTTGGCATCGCTCACGGTAAAGAAGCGCATCAGGATGTGGGGCAGACCGGCGGTACCGAACATCAGGGCCAGCCCAAGGGAGATGGCGGAGATGGGGTCGGCGACTAGGCCGCCCGGGCTCATGATGGCCGCACCATTGGCATGCACCTTGACCGCTTCGCTGAACAGGGTACCGACGTCGAAGTTGACGGACTTCATCACCATGATGGCCATGAAGGAGGCACCGGAGAGCAGCATCACCGCCTTGATGATCTGTACCCAGGTGGTGGCCAGCATGCCGCCGAACAGCACGTAGAGCACCATCAGGATGCCGACCAGCACCACGGCCACATGGTATTGGAGGCCGAACAGCAGCTCGATGAGCTTGCCGGCACCGACCATCTGGGCGATGAGGTAGAGGGCGACCACCACCAGGGAGCCGCTGGCGGAGAGGCTGCGCACCGAGGTCTGCTTGAGGCGGTAGGAGGCCACGTCGGCAAAGGTGTACTTGCCGAGGTTGCGCAGCCGCTCCGCGATCAGGAACAGGATGATGGGCCAGCCCACCAGGAAGCCGATGGAGTAGATGAGACCGTCGTAGCCCGAGGTGTAGACCAGGGCAGAGATGCCGAGGAAGGAGGCGGCGGACATGTAGTCACCGGCGATGGCCAGACCGTTTTGGAAGCCGGTGATGCGCCCGCCGGCGGCGTAGTAGTCGGAAGCCGAGCGGTTGCGCTTGGAGGCCCAGTAGGTGATGAACAGGGTCGCGGCCACGAAGATCACGAACATCACGATGGCCGAGATATTGAGGGGTTGGCGTTGCACCTCGCCGCTGATGGCGTCGGCCGCCAGCAAGGGGGTGGAGATCAGACCTGCCAGCGGCAGCAGAAACTTGCCTTTCATGATTGCGCTCCCTTGAGGATCTTCTGGTTCAGTTCGTCGAACTCGCCGTTGGCACGAAATACGTAGATACCGGTCAGCACGAAGGCCGATACGATGAGACCAATCCCGACCGGGATGCCACGGGTGATGCTGGAGCCTTCGCTCAAGGGGGTGCCAAGCCAGCCCGGTGCAAAGGCGATGAGCAGGATGAACGCCAGGTAGAGCCCCAGCATCAGGATGGAGAGGGTCCAGGCAAAACGCTGGCGTTTGGCGACCAGTGTCTGGAAGTTGGGATCTTGCTGGATCCGAAGATACGGTTGCTGTTCCATTGCAGTTCTCCATGACAGTGAATGTCAGCGGTGGATGAGGGGTTCCCTACCGGACAGCACGGCTGTCCATGTAAGCAAAATGTGAATTAAATGTTATTTCCGAACAATTAGACTTTGGGATAAGCCAGCGGGCCGCCCTGATGCAGGCGTACAAAGACAAGGGCGGCGGTGACAGCATCGCTCAGGGCGTCGTGGGGGGGCAGGGCTGGCAGCGCCAGATGGCGACAGATCGCGGCCAGGTGCAGATCGATGGCGGCGTCGGGATAGCGGCGATAGAGGTGATCGTGATAGAGGCGGCTCACCTCGATGCCGCGCTGGGGCAGGGTGAGCCCCCACAGCCGTTGGCAGGCGAGGTTGAGAATGCGCAGGTCATAGGCGATGTGATACCCCACCAGCTCACGGGGGCCGATGAACTCCAGCAGCGCGCGCAGCGCGGGCTCCAGTGCCATTCCCTGTTGCAGATCCTGATGGCGCAGGCCGTGGATCACCACGGACCCGGCGCTCAGGCTGGCGGGAGCCTGGACCCGGATGGCAAGGGCATCGCCCGTCTCTATCCGGTTGCCCCGGATGCGCACCGCCCCGATGGAGACGATCTCCGCCAGCGCCGGATCCAGGCTGGTGGTCTCGAAGTCCAGCGCCACCCACTCGTCGCCAGCAGGGCGGGCAAAGAGCGGGGCAAACTCCCCCTCCCGAAACGTCCTGCCAAGCCAGCGGCGGCGCCAGTGCATCCACATCGCTATTGCCTAAGACGAAAGTGCAAGGTGAGCCATTGCTGGAACTTCTTCACCTGGTGCAGGGCATGGCGCAGCAGATCCCGCTCTGCGGGGCCGAGGTCGGCCACCCGCACCCGTCCGTCTCCCTCCTGCAACTGGCTGCGCAGCCGAAGCCGCATGAACAGCCGGAAGGCCTCCGCCAGATTGGTGCCATAGTCCCGGCTGAGGCGTCCCTGGCCCACCAGGGCCTCGATGCGCCCCGTGGTCGAGGTCTCCAGGATCCCCGCCTCCAGGGAGAGTACCCGGACGCCGTGGACCAGAGGGAAGAGGCCGCCCCGCTTGAGATCCAGCCCCTCCGGGGCTTGCTCCAGCCTGCCAAAGAGGGTGAGGGGGGCGTGAAAGGCGACGGCGGCCCTTGCCATCTCCGCCAGCAGATCCGGCCGGTCGGCGAGGCAGGCCCGCAGGTGACGGGCGACGGGGGCGAGCCGGGCGCGATCTCCCGTGATGGCCTGGGCATCTGCCAGGGTGGCGAGCCAGAGCAGATCCGCTTCGCTGGCGCGCACACAGGCCTGCTCTATCCCTTGCAGCCAGCCGCCAAGCGGCTTCACCCAGGCCGGGTTGTTGACCATCACCCTGCCCGGGCAAGGGGGATAACCCAGGCGCGCCAGCAGGGCGCTGAAGGCGGCCAGATCCGCCGACTGGGTGGGCCACGGCAGGCCATCCGGCAGGATCAGGGCATTGTCCTGATCGGTTTTCTGGATCTGTTCGCCACGCCCCTCCGACCCCAGCATCAGCAGGCACACCTGCTCTTGCTGCGCCGCGGGGATCACCAGGGAAAAGGCCTTGGCGATCAACTGCTCGTTGATGGTGGCGATGAGCTTCATCAGGAACAGGGTGTGGATCCCCTGGGCAAACAGGGAGCGAATGAGCTGCTGCTGCTCCCGGGCGACCGCCTCGAGGGCGGCCGGGGAGTCGGCGCGGGCGATGCGCAGGGTCAACACATGGGAGTGGGTGGAGAAGAGCCCGAGCACCTGGGTCAAATGCAGGATGCCTGCCACCTCCTGCCCCTGCCAGATGACCAGGCGCTTGATGCGGTGGCGGGTCATCAGCAGCAGGGCATCGAACAGATAGCTCCCCAGTGGCAGACCCGTCAGCGGGGTGGGGGTCAGCACCGCCAGCGGCGCACTGAGCGGCAATCCCTTGAGGGTGAGGGCGTGGAGCAGGGTCTTGCGGGTGGCCAGGCTCAGGCTGCCGTCTGCTCCGGGATAGAGCAGGCAGTCGGTGCCCCTGGCCACCATGGCCTCGGTGGCGGCCAGGAGCGAGAGGCTGCTTTCCACGATGAGCGGCGCCTGCAGATGGTCGGGAGCGATGCGGGTCAGGATGAACTCTGCCAGGTTCTGCTGTCCGAGCTGGCCGCGCCGCTCCTGCTCCCGCTGGCGCTCCGCCAGGGTGGCGGTGAAGTAGCGGGCGATATGGGGGTGCTCGTCGCACAGGGCCAGAAAGACGGGGCGGGGAATGAGCTGGCAGAGGGTATCTTCCAGGGCGGCGAAACGGTGGCGGCAGTGCCCGTCAAACTGGGCACGGACGTCGAACATGTCCCCCTCGCCATAGTCGCCAAAGGATTGATGGGGGGCAGACTCTTCCACGGCCCCCTTGATGATGAGGTAGAGCCCGGCGGGCTCCTCCCCGGCGTGCTGCACCGTCTGGCCCGCGCGAAAGTAGCAGATGCTGAGGTGCTGACCGAGCCGCTGGCGTGCCTCCTCGTCCAGGCCGTCGAACGGTGGACGGGCAAAATTGAACAGAAGTGACATGAGAGGCTCCACCGTGACCATGGGGCCAGTCTGACAAAGGCTCCACCACCGGGCCAGCCGACTTTAGTCGCAGGCCCGGGGCGGCCTCCCTGTACCTGCCCATAACACTCTGGTAACGTTGTGGTATGACCAGTTGAATCAAAGGACGAAGACGGAGATGGAAAAGCCAAGGGTCAAATGGGTGTTTCAGGAGGGGATCGCCGAGGTGATGCTCTGCCGGGGGGACAAGCTCAACGCGCTGGATCTGGCCATGTTCGACGCCATCGACGAGACGCTGAACGCGCTATCCCGGCAAAAAGGGCTGCGGGCCGTGATCCTGCACGGGGAGGGGCGGGCGTTCTGCGCCGGGCTGGATGTGAAATCCATGCTAAGGCAGCCGGTGGCGGCGCTTGAGATCCTCAAGCGCGAGGCGGACGAGGCGACCAACCTGGCCCAGCGGGTGGCCTATGGCTGGCATCAACTGCCGGTGCCCGTGATTGCGGTGACCCAGGGGGTCTGTTTTGGCGGCGGCCTGCAGATAGCGCTCGGCGCCGATTTTCGCTTCAGCACCCCGGATTGCCGCTTCTCGGTGATGGAGATCAAGTGGGGCATCATCCCCGACATGAGCGGCAGCGTCACCCTGCGCAACCTGATGGGGATGGATACCGCCATGGAGCTTGCCATGAGCGGGCGCGAGCTGGAAGCCAGCGAAGCCAAGTCCCTCGGCCTGGTGAGCCGGGTGTGCGCGGATCCCCTGGAAGAGGCGCGGGCCTTTGCCCGGACCCTGATCACCAAGTCGCCGGATGCGCTGGCGGGGATCAAGCAGCTCTACACCCAGGCCTGGGCTCGCAGTGACGAGGCCATGCTCAAGGAAGAGACCCGGTTGCAGAGGCAGATCCTGGGGCGCCCCAACCAGTGGCGGGCGACCCTCAACAGCCTGTTTCGCTGGCGCCTGCCATTCGGACCGCGCCGCAACGCGCTTTGAACCCCTCACCCATCCAACACAAATGAAAATGGCAGCCGAAGCTGCCATTTTGCATTGTGCCGTCTGATTACTTGGCAACGGTATCCGGGTCCGCCTCGAAGGGGTGGCCGGTTTGCTCGCGCATCAGGTTTACTTCGGCGCGGTTTTCAATCCAGTAGTCCGCGTTCTTGATGCCGAGCTTTTCCGGGTGGAACACGGGATCCAGACCCTTGGCCAGCTGTGCCTCGTAGTCTTTCAGACAGGCGAAAGCCGGCTTTTGCAGCATCAGGATGGCACCGATGTTGAGCCAGGCCATCAGGCCGACCCCGATGTCACCCAGGCCCCAGGCCAGATCGGCGGTCTTGACGGTGCCGTAGACGGTGGCAGCCATCAGCGCAATCTTCAGCAGGAAGGTGAGCCAGGGGCGGTTAATCTTGCGGTTGACAAAAGCGATGTTGGTTTCGGCGATGTAGTAGTAGGCCACGATGGTGGTGAAGGCGAAGAAGAACAGGGCGATGGCGACGAAGTAGTTGCCAAAGCCTGGCATCATGCTCTCCATGGCGGTCTGCACATAGCCGGGGCCTGCCGCGATGCCGGCGATGCCGGTGTAGAGGGCGGCACCGTCCGGACCCTGCACGTTGTACAGGCCAGTGATGAGCAGCATGAAGCCGGTGGCGGAGCAGACGAACAGGGTGTCGATATAGACGGAGAACGCCTGCACCAGGCCCTGCTTGGCCGGGTGGCTCACCGCCGCGGCGGAGGAGGCGTGGGGGCCAGTCCCCTGGGCGGCTTCGTTGGAGTAGACCCCGCGCTTGACACCCCACATGATGGCCAGACCCAGAATGGCGCCGAAGCCGGCTTCCATCCCGAAGGCACTCTTCCAGATGAGCAGGATCACGCCCGGCAGTTGGCCGATGTTCAGGGCGATGATGACGCAGGCCACGATGATGTAACCCAGCGCCATGAAGGGCACCACGGTACTGGCGAAATTGGCGATGCGTTTGACGCCGCCGAAGATGATGAAACCGAGCAGCAGCGCCAGACCGGCGGCGGTCACGTTGGGGTCGATGGCAAAGGCGGTCTGCAGGCTGGAGCCGATGGAGTTTGCCTGCACGCCCGGCAGCAGCACGCCGCAGGCGAAGATGGTGGCGATGGCGAAGGTCCAGGCATACCACTTCATGCCCAGGCCCTTCTCGATGTAGAAGGCCGGACCGCCGCGATATTCACCGTTGATCTTCTCCTTGTAGACCTGGCCCAGGGTGGACTCCACGAAGGCGGAGCTGGCGCCAAGGAAGGCGACCATCCACATCCAGAACAGGGCGCCCGGGCCGCCGAAGGTGATGGCAGTGGCCACACCGGCGATGTTGCCGGTACCGACGCGACCGGCCAGGGTCATGGAGAGTGCCTGGAAGGAGGAGACACCGGCATCGTTGCCCTTGCCCTGAAACATCAGGCGTATCATGCCTTTCAAGTGGCGCAGTTGCAGGAAACGGCTGCGCAGGGAGAAGTAGAGGCCTACCCCCAGACACAGATAGATGAGCGCTGGGCTCCAAATCACGCCATTGATGGCATTGACGATCTCATTCATGTACAACAACTCCTTTGTTGCGCTGTCTTGGCGAGGTCTATATGCCTCGCTCCCTTAACATTGAAATATGCGGTGACCAAGGGGGTCACTCAGGATTGTGCGGGACTTTCGACTGGTTAGTCCGCGGGATTTAACATATCGGTTTGTTCAGGGCCTTCCTAGTGAAAAGTGTTGTGGCTTTGTTAATTTGTGAATTGACATTAACAAATGGTGAATGGAACTGGACAAGATTCGGTACATACCCATCATCTGCCGCTTTGCCATGCCCAGAGGGCTGATTGAGGTAATGCAAATAGGAGGCCAGGAGTGGCAACAAGGGAAAACAGATACATCATTCGCCTCGCCGGGGAGGCGGATGGGGCCGGATTGACGGGGTTGTTTGCCCAGTTGGGCTACCCCAACCCTGACGGGGCGGTCAGCGCCAGGCTGGCCCAGCCCGATCCGGCGCGGGAGGTACTGGTAGCCCTGTGCGAGGGGATCCCGGTGGGGGTGCTGGTGTGGCACCACTTGCAACCCATGCACCTTGCACCAGCCTGGGGCCTGATCTCGGCGCTGGTTGTCGATGAGGGTGCAAGGGGCGGGGGCATCGGGGCCCTGCTGCTGGCGGCGGCAGAGCAGCGGGCGGCAGCCCTGGGGTGCGGCCAGCTGGAGCTCTCCAGCAGCCTCAAGCGCGAAGGGGCGCACCGATTTTATCTGGCGCAAGGGTATTGCGAGCGTCCGAAACGTTTTGTGAAAGCTGTCTGATTGGCAAGAGGAGTCTGTGTGTTCTGGTCCAGGTTGAAAGAGGTATTGGGTGGTGCATCTCCCCGGGAGCCTCGTCTCCCAGAAGAGCAGGAGTGGCGCGAGGCGCTGGCGGCGGTGCCCATCTTGCAGGGGCTTGAAGAAGAAGAGGCGCAGAGGCTGATGGAGCTGGCGCGCCATTTTCTCTCGCGCAAGACCCTCACCCAGATCGGGGTGGAACTGACGCCCCGCCAGCAGGGGGTGCTGGCCCTGCAGGCAGTGCTGCCCATCCTGCACCTGGGGTTCGATTGGTATCGAGGTTTCCACGAGGTGATCATCATCCCCGAGCCCGTGACCCGTCGTCAGGAGGTGCAGGACGAGTTCGGGCTGGTGAGCGAATTTGAAGAGGAGAACGCCGGTGAATCCTGGCCCCAGGGGCCACTGGTGCTGGCCTGGAGCGAATTGCAGCAGGACGGGGACTGGGACGGATTCAACCTGGTGATCCATGAGCTTGCCCACAAGCTCGACATGCTGGGAGGGGATGCGGACGGTGCACCGCCCCTGCCGCGGGGCATGGATCCCCAGCAATGGACCCGGGCGCTGCAAGGTGCGTTTGACGAGATGAACGATCAGTTGACCAGTGAGGAGGTGACCGAGATAGACCCCTACGCCGCCTCGCACCCCGCCGAATTCTTCGCGGTGTGCAGCGAGAGCTTCTTCACCGATCCGTTGCGTCTGCGTGCCGTCTACCCTGCGGTCTATGACCAGTTCGCCCGCTTCTACGGTCAGGATCCCGCTGCCCGCTACCCGGCCACCCGGTTGCTGGCCGGAGATCCCGGAGCGCAGGGCTGACCGGCACTGCGTCCGGGCGGCAGAAACACAAAAGGCACCCCTGAGGGTGCCTTTTTCGTGACAGCGATGTCGCCGGGTGCTTAGGCAGCGGCTTTGAGCTGGGCGGGAGCGGCTTTCTTCTGCTCGCCGATGGGCAGCACGGTGCGACCGAACTGCTCGTTGATCACGGTGGCCATGGCCAGGTAGATGGCGCTGGCGCCGCAGATGATGCCTTCGAAACCGGCGATGGTGCCGATCAGGGTACTGCCGGTGAAGTCACGGGCAGCCAGCAGGAAGAACAGCACGGTCAGGGAGGCGAACACGAACTGCTTCACGCGGGGGAAGTTGACGGTCCCGATCAGCATGAACAGGGTGAACATGCCCCACATCAGCAGGTACCAGCCCATGTAGGCGTGCGGGGTGGCCTCGGCCAGACCCATGGTCGGCATCACCAGCAGGAACACCAGGCTCCACCAGAAGGTGCCGTAGGAGATGAAGGCGGTGACACCGAAGGTGTTGCCACGCTTGTACTCCATGATGCCGGCGATGATCTGGGCCAGACCGCCATAGCACAGACCCATGGCCAGGATCATGGCGCTGATGGGGAAGAAACCTGCGTTATGGATGTTCAGCAGAATGGTGGTCATACCGAAACCCATCAGACCCAGAGGGGCAGGGTTGGCCAATTTTTCGCTCACGTGGTGTTCTCCAACAATAGAGGTGGGGTTGATAAAAGACGCGCGATTTTAGGCAGGCTCAGGGGCCCGGGCAAGGGGGGGACACACAGAAATGGTAAAAAAAGAACACGAAAGTTTAAGTGGCCAACCATTCGTGCCATTCAGGTAGACGAGTGGTGAATGAAAAACGTTTTCAACGTTGCGATTTTGTATAAAAGGCAACTTGGCATGAAAGTCGGCAACGACGATGGTGACTGGGACTGGTGAGGGAAACGCGCCCCGGATGGTCGCGTCATGGCGGTTTGATTGAAAAATGAGTTCATATGCCATCAGACCAGAGTGTTTCCCTCCTGTTTGTGGCGCATGGACCTCCCGTATCGCTTGCCATCGCAGTGTCCGTTGCGCTCCCCATTTTCTCGTCAACCCCGCGCTCGCCACCGTGTTCCCTACACAAGGGCGGGGCGCCTGAGAAACCCGCAGGCGCGCTGTGTTGACTGCCACGGGCGAAAGGGGCGCAAGATTAACGGGCAGGATCAGAGGCTGCCCTTGTCAGAAAGCCAGAGGCGGGATGGGCCATGGGCCCAGTAAAGACGCTTCGAAATGGAAGGGGGGCGCGGGGTTGGCCCTGTGGCGTGCGCGAGAGGGTGTTCAGGATTGGCCCGATTAGACACTGTATATCTAATCGGCCATCTATTTTGACATGCCGACATGCCGACATGCCGACATGCCGACATGCCGACATGCCGACATGCCGACATGCGGGATAACGGGATAACGGGATAACGGGATAACGGGATAACGAGATCTTTCGAGACGGCTAGCGAGAGATAAATCCTGATGGCAGGGGTCGGGGGAGGTTAGAGAAGGGGAGGCAAGCAGGGATAAGGCAGCTCCACCATGATGTCGCCGCCGCTAGGCACAAAGGGAACAGCAGGGGCAAAGCGCGGGACCAGCCACCGCCCGCTCGCTCCGGCGGGAAAGAAAGGGATGAGAAAGGGTCGAGCAACTGGCACCGCACGGGTATCTGGGCGGTGGGCACCTTAAAATGGCCAGGAAGGCGTTATCCGGTGGGGGTCGGGGGTGGGAGCCCCTTGGGCCATATGCCGTCGGGGCAAACAAGAGGGGCATCCGGCGGGCGCCGGATCAGTTGTCCAGGGTCAGCACCACCTTGGCTTCCTTGTCCGTCTCCTTCACCTGGCTGTCGAGCACGAAGAGGCGCTCCGGCGCGATGCCCTGGGTATCCACCAGATACTCCTTGGTGTTCTGGGCGCGGCGCATGGCGAGGTTTCGCAGGGACTTGGCGGTGATGAGCTGCTGATCCCGTAGCAGGAGCACCGCCTGGGCGCGCAGGGCCTCGCTCCCTTCATCGAGTCGCAACCGGTCGGCCAGATCCCCGAGATCTTCGTTGAACTTGGCTTCATAGGCCTCTGCCAGTGCGGATTGCATGGCGGGATCCTGCTCCAGCAGCGTCAAATCCACCGGGCTGCCGGTGATCTTGGCCAGCAGCCGCTCAAGCTTCTGGCGCTGAAGGATGGGGCGCTCTTCGTTGAAGTTGACCTTGCCGCGGATGTTCATGCTGAGCTTGGGCCTCTCCTTGAGGGCCTGGGCGAGGGTGGTCAGCTTGGTCTGCTGTGTCGGGGTCAGGGCGGGATCGCCAGGCAGGAAGGGGAGCTCGTCGAGATCCTTGGTGCCCCCCGTCAAGGACGCAAGCAGGGAGAAGGGGGAGGTGATGGCCTTGCCGAGGGTATTGCCGAGCACGTCCCAGAAGATGTTGCCCAGGCTGAAATCAGGCTGATCCAGATTGCCCTTCACCTTGAGGTTCATCTTGATGACGCCGTTCGAATCGCTCAGCAGGGCGATGGCGAGGCCGAGGGGCAGATCCTTGGCCTGCTCGCTCTTGACCTTCTCCCCGAGTTGCAGCTTCTTGATGGTGATGTCGTTGTCCCCCTCCAGCCGGTTGCCCTGCAGCTTGTAGTTGAGTTTCATGGAGAGCTGCCCCTTGTCGATGGCATAGCCTGCATAGGTGCTGGAGTAGGGGGTGAAGGTGGTGAGCTCCAGATTGTTGAAGGCCACGGCCACATCCAGCACGGGATCCTCGATGAGCAGGTTGGCGCCCCCCCGGATGGTGACGGGGGCGTAGCGGTCCACCTTGCCGTTGAAGGCGAGCTCGGAGCGCTGCCCCGGGGTGTTGCTGATATGGCGGCTCTAGCCGTCGAGGGAGGCGATGTCCACCACGAACTCCGGGCTCAGGCTGCGATCGGCGAAGCGCAGGTTGCCCTGGGCGGTACGGATCTGATCGATGACGATGTGCGGGGCGGGGGCGCTCTCCCTGGCGTTCGCGGCGGGTTGCGGCAGCAGCAGTTGCTGCACGTTGGTGATCCCCTCTTCGTTGATCTCGATGCGGGCATAGGGTTTGCTGAGCAGGATGTCGGCGATGCGCAGTTGCTGGCTCAGGCCATCATAGTGCAGGCCGCTCAATTGCAGATTCTCTATCTGGAGCAGGCGCTGGTTGTCGGCCCGATCCAGCACGTTGAGCCCCGCGACCTCGAGTCCACCGCTTATCTCCAGCTTGCTGATGGCCCCCTGGCGGTCGGTGACCAGGTCAAGTCTGGTGCGGCTGGCAAGCTCGCCGTCCCGCACGCTGATGCGCAGCAGATCCTGCAGGTAGGGTTGGGCCAGGGTCAGCGGCAGCCCCTGCTGGCGGATGGCGCCGTTCAGGGTGAAGGGGGTCAGCCCCAGGGTGCCGTCAAACGCCACCGTCGTCCTGGTGTCGAGGGCTGCGTTGAGGGTGAGGGGGCTGGGTTGGGCGGCCTGGCTGCCAAGGGGCCCCAGGGTGAGGGCGATGGCGGAGATTGCCCGTTTCAGGGGCTTGCCGCTGGTGGCTTCGGTCAGGGTGAGGCTGCCCTGGTCGATGCGGGTCTGCTTGAGGGCCCATTGCCAGGGCTTGGCGGGGGTGGCCGGTTGTTTGCCCCCCTTGGGGGTCTTCTGGGGGATCAGCAGGTCCGCGAGATCCAGTTGTTGCTGGTGGTCGAGGACGGCGGTGATGGCCGGGCTCTTGAGGGTGGCGGCATCGAGCTCAAGGCGCTGCTTGTTGCCATCGATGCGGATCCCGGTCAGCGCCAACTGCTTGAAGCGGGCAAATTCCTCCCCCTTGTTGCGTGTGAGCTGCCAGTTGGCCAGGGTCAGCTTGCCCTTTGACAACTGCCAGTCCAGTCCCTGCTTGCCCTGGGTGAGGCGATAGGCGAGCTCGGCGCTGGCCTCCCCTTTGGCGAGGGTCGCCTTGAGATAGGGGGCCCAGAGGGGGGCGAAGGGGGCGATGGCCACCTTGCCAAGGCTGAGGTTGCCCTTGCCGGCGCCGCTCATCATGTCGAACTCCCCTTCGGCCTTGAGGGGGCTTTTCTCGTTGACGGTGGCGCTCAGGCGATAGGGGTTGAGCACCCCGTCTGCGCTGGAAAAGCCGGGCAGGTGCAGGGTGAGCTTGTCCAGGGTGAGGGGCGGCACCCACCCCGGGCTGCTCTGCTTGCGGCTGTCCCGGTAGCTGAGCCGGCCCTGCTCGACGGACAGCTTGCCGATGGTCACCAGCACGGGCTCGGCGCTAGCTGGCGGTGTTTGCTCCGGCGCAGGGGAGAGCAGGGAGGCCAGTGCATCGGTCAGATTGAAGCGCGCCTCCCCTTTGAGATCCTCGAGGCGCACCAGATCTGCCTTGGGGGCGGTCAGGGTGGCCTCTTCCAGTACCAGGGCGCGCTGCTGCCAGCTCGCTTTCAAGGCGGGAATGAGCTTCAGCTCTTCAAATGACACCAGTGCTTGCTGCTTGTCATCGAGCAGGGCGCTGGGCCCCAGCACGAGGGAGGGGGAGCGGATCCCCACCTCTATCTTGCCAAGGGAGAGGTGCAGACCGTAATGGGTGGCAAGCCAGCCGGGGAGATGGCGCTGGATGAGGGTCGGCGCCTGCCAGAGCAGGATGGTGATGCCGATGAGCAGGAGCGCGAGAAGATAGAGGGCATAGCGCAGCAGACGAGCGGGCAGAGGCTTGAGCATGATGGTCTCCATTTGATGCGCATATGGTAGCAATTAATCGTGCCCGGTTCATGGGAAGGACTCATGAGGTGCGCCGCACTCTGACCGGGCTGGGGAATTATTGTGCGACCAAGGCCGGATTTCCCCCGTTTGCCCCACCTCGCCGCTTGCCCAAACCGCCCAGTCTGTCCGGCATGCCGTGACGGGCGATGTGGGGAACAAGGGGGTTGCCGGGTCAGGGCCTGCCACTGCGAATATCCACTGGAAAACCGGGATACCGGGGGCGAGATCCCCCCAGAGTCTGTCAATCCCCGTCGGTTTTCAAGCCGCCGAGGGAGTGGATGCAGCGCTGCTCGGCGACATCGAGCTCGGCCATCACCATCTGGATGTCCTCCAGCTGCTGGCGCAGGGAGTGGCGTCTGGCCTCGATGAGCTGGATCATGGAGTGAAGCTGCATCCGGCTGGAGCGGTCGGTGTCGTACATGTCGAACAGCTCGCGGATCTCCGCCAGGCTGAACCCGAGGCGCTTGCCGCGCAGGGTCAATTTCAGGCGGATCCTGTCCTTGTGGCTGTAGATACGGGTCTGCCCCTCCCGGGTCGGGGTGATGAGCCCCTCGTCCTCGTAATAGCGGATGGTGCGGGGGGTGATGTCGAACTCCTGGGCCAGCTCCGAGATGCTGTAGGTCCTCTCCTTGCCACTGGCGTGTCTGGCTCTCATGGTGCGCCCTCCTGATGAGCTGGCGGGGTCCTGGCCCCGCGGCAAGGGCCGGGTTCATGATGCATGATGGCCTCCCGGGGTGCGCTGCTCGCGCTCTTGTGCTAGGTGCCGTCCCCTCCCGTGCAGGGCCTGGCCGACCCGGGAGCCGTTGGGGTGCCCCAGCAGCTCGCTCACCCACTGGCCGGTGGCGGCCAGCTGGTCGAGATCGACGCCGGTGCTCATGCCAAGGCCGTGCAGCAGATAGACCACCTCTTCCGACGCCACATTGCCGGAGGCGCCGGGGGCATAGGGGCAGCCGCCGAGCCCGGCCACCGAGCAGTCGATGGTGCGGATCCCGCGCTCGAGCGCCGGCAGCAGGTTGGCCAGCCCCTGGCCATAGGTGTCGTGAAAATGAACCGCAAGCCGGCCCGCCGGGATCTCGTGCAGTACCGCATCCAGCATGGGAGCCACGGTGCCCGGGGTGCCGACGCCGATGGTGTCGCCGAGGGATATCTCGTGGCAGCCCAGATCCAGCAGCCGCTCGGCCAGGGCGGCGACCCGTTTCGGGCGGGTCGGGCCGTCGAACGGGCAGGCGATGACGGTGGAGAGGTAGCCGCGCACCTTGATGCCGAGGCTGCGCGCCTCCTGCACCAGGGGGGCGAAGCGCACCAGGGACTCTTCCACGCTGATGCCGATGTTGGCCCGGGTGAAGCCGTCCGAGCAGGCGGTGAAGAGGCCTATCTCGTCGGCGCGTGCGGCGATGGCGGCCTGCAGACCCTGCAGATTGGGCACCAGGGCACCATAGCGGGTCGGCCCCCTGCGCGGCAGGGCGTTGAAGAGTGCGGCGGAATCCGCCATCTGCGGCACCTTTTTGGGGGAGACGAAGGCCCCCACCTCGATGCGCTGCAACCCGCTCTCGGCTAGGCGGGCGATGAACGCCAGCCGCTGCGCCAGGGAGAGGGTCGCAGCTTCATTTTGCAGGCCGTCCCGCGGCCCCATCTCCACCAGGCTGACCTTGTCGTCCCGGTTCTCGTGCGTGTGGCTCATGAGCGCTCCTCCTGCGCGGTATGGTCCTCGACAAAGCGCACCAGCACGGCGCCCTGGCTCACCTGTTCCCCCTGGCGGCACTGCAGGGCCTCAATCACCCCGTCCCGGTCGGCCTTTAGGACGTGCTCCATCTTCATCGCCTCCAGCACCAGCAGGGGTTGCCCCTTGCTGACCGGCTGGCCGGCCTCGACCTGCAGCGCCACCACGATGCCGTGCATGGGGGCCAGGATGCCCGGGACATGGCTCGTGTCATGATCATGGTGGAGCTGATGATGCTGATCATCGAGCGAGAAGCGGATGCGCCTGCCCGCCAGGTGCAGCAAATAGGCGCCCTCGCCGAGGGGCTGCACCGGATAGCGCTGCCAATGTCCACTCTGGCACAGGCGGATCTGATCTGACCCGAGTTCAAACGGGATCTGCTCGCCCTGCCAGAGCAGGGCGCCCCCTCGCTCGGCGAGGGTGAGAGTGCGGGTCTCCTCGCCGATGCGCACCGTGGCGCAAAAGCGGCGGGTGGGGCCCAGCCGAAAGCCTGCGGCCTGCTGCCAGGGGGAGGCATCGCGCTTGCAAGTGGCGAGCCAGAGGGTGGCGAGGGGCCAGGCGAGCGCCGGAACGGGCAAGGTGTCGGTGGGAATGGGCCACTGGGTGTGGTGGCGCATCGCCAGCACCTCTGGCGCTTCGCACAGGCGCTGCAGGAGCGGGCCGTTGTGCACCAGAGGGCCGAGATCCAGGGCTGCCAGGGCATCGGCCAGGGTGGCAAAGGCTTCGCTGCGGCTCGGTGCGTGGGCGACGAGCTTGGCGATCATGGGGTCGTAATAGGGGCTCACCTCATCGCCAGCGGTGACGCCGGTGTCGATGCGCACCCCCTTGGGCCAGGTGAGCCAGTGGATGGGGCCGCTCGCTGGCAGAAAACCGGCGGCCACGTCCTCGGCGTAGAGGCGCGCCTCCACCGCGTGGCCACGCAGCACCACTTCATCCTGGGTGAGGGGCAGCGGTTTGCCCTCGGCCACCGCCAGCTGCCAGGCCACCAGATCCTGACCTGTGATGGCCTCGGTAACCGGATGCTCCACCTGCAACCGGGTGTTCATCTCCATGAAGAAGAACTCCTCCTTGCAGAGCAGAAACTCGATGGTGCCGGCCCCCCGATAGGCGATGGCCTTGGCCGCCGCCACGGCCGCCTCGCCCATGGCGCGGCGCAGGGCAGGGGAGATGTCGGGGGCGGGGGCCTCTTCGATCACCTTCTGGTGGCGGCGCTGCAAGGAGCAGTCCCTGTCCCCCAGATAGATGGCGTTGCCAAGGGCATCGGCAAAGACCTGCACCTCCACGTGGCGGGCGCGGGGGAGATAGCGCTCCAGCAGCACATGGTCGTCGCCAAAGGCGGCACTCGCCTCCCGCTTGACCGCCGCCAGGGCGTCGTCAAAGTCGGCCAGCTGATCGACCCGGCGCATCCCCTTGCCACCGCCGCCGCTGGCCGCCTTGATAAGGAGCGGGAAGCCCACCTGGCTCGCCTGATCGCGCAAAAAGCCGGGGTGCTGATCCGCGCCGTGATAACCGGGCAGCACGGGGACGCCGGCTGCCTGCATCAGCGCCTTGGCGCCCGACTTGTCCCCCATGGCGAGGATGGCGGCGCCGCTTGGGCCGACAAAGCGCACGCCCCGCTGCTCGCAGGCGGTGGCAAAGTCGCTGTTCTCGGACAGGAAACCGTAGCCCGGGTGGATGGCGTCGGCATTCGCCTCTTTGGCAATCTTGAGCACCTTGCCGGTGTCGAGGTAGCTCTCCCGGGCGGGGGCCGGCCCCAGATGCCAGGCCTCGTCGGCTTCGCGCACGTGCATGGCGCGGGCGTCGGCGTCGGAGTAGAGGGCGATGGTGTGAATGCCGAGGCGTCGTGCTGTCTTGATGATGCGCACGGCGATTTCACCGCGATTGGCGATCAGCAGGCGCTTGATGGGAGTGTGATGGGTCATGCTTCGTCCTTGAAACGGGGGCGCCAGGTGGGGGGGCGTTTGTCGAAGAAGGCCTGGATCCCCTCCTGTGCCTCGAGACCGACCCGTACCCGGGCGATGGTCTCGACGGTCTGCTCTTCGTGCTGGTGGCCTGGGCGCCCTTCGAGGGCGGCCAGCAGCCGCTTGGTCTCCTTCATCGCCTGGGGGCCGTTGCGACATAACCGCAGGGCCATGGCGCGTCCCTCCGCCAGCAACTGATCAGGCTGGCTGAGCCTGTGCACCACGTTGAGTCGGCAGGCGGTGATGGCATCGAAGGGCTCCGCGCTCAGCATGTAGCGGCGGGCCTGGCGCATCCCCATGGCGCGCACCACGTAGGGGCTGATCACCGCAGGCACCAGTCCCAGGGTCACCTCGGAGAGGCAGAAGCGGGCATTTTCGCTGGCCAGCACGATGTCGCAGGCGCAGACAAGGCCTAAGGCTCCGCCGTAGGCGGCCCCCTGCACCAGGGCCACCGTGGGGAAGGGCAGCTCGTCCAGTGCCTGCATCAGGTGGGCCAGCACCCGGGCGTCCTCGCGATTCTTGTCAAAGGCGCGGGGGTCGAACGCCTCCCCGGCCATCTTGCGCATCCACTCGAGATCGGCGCCCGCGCAAAAATGCGGCCCCTCGGCGCGCAGCAGCAGCACGTGGGGGCGGTCGGCCAGCGGCTGGCCGTGGGCCAACTCGTCGAGACAGTCGAGCAGCCCCTGCATCAGGTCGGCATCGAGGGCGTTGTGACGGGCCGGGCGGGCGAGCACCAGCTCGATCACCGGGCCGTGGCGCTCAAGGCGAAAATGGGCAAGGGGATCGTTGAAGAGCGGGTCTGACATATGAACTCCTTACATCCGGAAGATGCCGTACTGCAGAGGGCCAGGCTCGGCCCCCTGGCAGGCCGCCAGCGCCAGGGCCAGCACGGTGCGGCTCTGGGCCGGGTCGATGACGCCGTCATCCCACAGGCGAGCACTGGCGTAATAGGGGTGACCCTGGCGCTCGTATTGCGCGATCACCGGGGCGCGAATGGCGGCCGCCTCCGACTCGCCCAGAGTCTTGCCCTCGGCGGCCAGCTTGTCCCGGCGCACCTGCACCAGCACCCCGGCCGCCTGCTCGCCCCCCATGACGGAGATGCGGCTGTTGGGCCAGCTGAAGAGAAAATCCGGTTCATAGGCGCGCCCGCACATGCCGTAGTTGCCAGCGCCGAAGCTGCCGCCGACGATCAGGGTGATCTTGGGCACCCGGCTGCAGGCCACGGCGGTCACCAGCTTGGCGCCGTGCTTGGCGATCCCCTCTTTCTCCGCCGTACTTCCTACCATAAAACCGGTGATGTTTTGCAGAAACAGCAGCGGGATCCCCCGCTGGTTGCAAAGCTGGATGAAGTGGGCTCCCTTCTGGGCGCTGTCGCTGTGCAGCACGCCATTGTTGGCGAGGATCCCCACCTGCATGCCCTCAATGCGGGAAAAACCCGTCACCAGGGTAGTGCCGAACAACGCCTTGAATTCGTCAAACACAGAGCCATCCACCAGCCGGGCGATCAGTTCTCGTGCGTCATAGGGGCGCTTGAGACTGGTGCCCACCAGGCCGTAGAGCTCCTCGATGGGGTAGTGCGGCTCATCATAGGAGGGAGCGGATGGGGCCGGTGACGCCGCCGTCTGGCTGTCACCCAGGTTGCTTACCAGGGTGCGGGCGATGGCCAGGGCATGGGCATCGTCCCGGGCCATGTGATCCGCCACCCCGGAGTGGGCGCAGTGTACCTCGGCGCCGCCCAAGGCTTCTGCGCTGATCTCCTCGCCGGTGGCGGCCTTGACCAGGGGTGGGCCCGCCAGAAAGAGGGTGGCCTGCTCCCTGACCATGATGGACTCGTCCGCCATGGCGGGCACATAGGCGCCGCCGGCGGTGCAGAGCCCCATCACCACCGCCAGCTGGGGGATGCTCTGGGCCGACATGCGAGCCTGGTTGTAGAAGATGCGGCCAAAATGCTCCCGGTCGGGGAACACCTCGTCCTGCATCGGCAAAAAGGCGCCGCCGGAATCCACCAGATAGAGGCAGGGGAGGCGCAGCCGCTCGGCAATGGCCTGGGCGCGCAGGTGCTTTTTCACCGTGAGGGGGTAGTAGGTGCCGCCCTTCACGGTGGCGTCATTCACCACCAGCATGCACAGGCGCCCCGAGACCCGGCCGATGCCGGTGAGGATGCCAGCGGCGGGCACCGGTTCGTCATAGACCTGCCAGCCGGCCAGGGCCGAGAGCTCGAGAAAGGGGGAACCCGGGTCCAGCAGCTGGTCGATGCGCTCCCGGGGCAGCAGCTTGCCACGGGCCTGGTGGCGGGCGTTGTTGGCCGCGCCCCCGCCCTGGGCTATCTCCTCCAGGCGGGTATTCAGATCGTCGACCAGTGCCTGCATGGCGGCCCGATTGGCCTCATAGTCGGGGCTCGCGGTGTCGAGACGGGAGTGGATCCTGCTCATGCGCTCTCTCCCATCAGCTCGCGGCCGATGAGCCAGCGGCGGATCTCCGAGGTGCCGGCGCCGATTTCGTAGAGTTTGGCGTCCCGCAGCAGGCGGCCTGTGGGGTATTCGTTGATGTAGCCGTTGCCGCCGAGCAGCTGGATGGCATCGAGGGCCATCTGGGTGGCGTTCTCGGCGGCAAACAGGATGGCGGCGGCGCAATCCTTGCGGCTGGTGCGGCCCTGATCGCAGGCGCTCGCCACCGAATAGACCAGCGCCCGGCTGCTGGCGAGACGGGTATACATGTCGGCGAGCTTGCCCTGCACCAGCTGGAACTCGCCGATGGCCTGACCGAACTGCTTGCGCTCGCGCACATAAGGAAGCACCACGTCCATGCAGGCCTGCATGATGCCAAGGGGGCCTGCTGCCAGCACCACCCGCTCGTAGTCGAGCCCGCTCATCAGTACCTTGACCCCGCCGTGCAGGGGACCCAGCAGGTTCTCCTGTGGCACCCGGCAGTTGTCGAACACCAGCTCGCAGGTACTGGAGCCGCGCATGCCGAGCTTGTCGAGCTTCTGGGCGGTGGAAAAACCGGGAGTCCCCGCCTCGACGATAAAGGCGGAAATCCCTTTGGGCCCGGCGGCGGCATCCGTCTTGGCATAGATGACGAAGGTGTTGGCATCGGGCCCATTGGTGATCCACATCTTGTTGCCGTTCAGCACGAAGTGATCTCCCTCGCGCACCGCAGTGAGGCGCATGCTCACCACGTCGGAGCCGGCACCCGGCTCGCTCATGGCCAGCGCCCCCACGTGTTTGCCGCTGACGAGGGAGGGCAGATATCTCGCCTTCTGATCAGGGGTGCCGTGGCGGTGGATCTGGTTGATGCAGAGATTGGAGTGGGCGCCGTAGGAGAGGCCGACCGAGGCGCTGGCGCTGCTCACCTGCTCCATCACCAGCACATGGGCCAGATAGCCGAGGTTCACCCCGTCATACTCCTCCGCCACCGTGATGCCGTGCAGCCCCAGCTCACCCATGCGGGGCCAGAGATCCCGGGGGAAAGCGTTGCTCTGATCGATCTCGCTGGCGCGCGGTGCGATCACTTTCTGGCAGAAAGCCTCGACCTGTTCGGTCAGGGCCTGGAGGGTTTCATCCATCAGGGCATGCATCCGTGCTCTCCTTGGTGCAGTGGACTGCCGATTTCCCCTGCCATCAGGGTGATGACTGGTCAGTCCATTCGTGATTCAAGTTTACGTTAGCGTAAACGTAAATGAGTTGTTAGTCTAAGGTAAATTCGATGGCAGCCCGCCGCAAGGGCTACCCGGGCAGAGGAGCGCAAGGAGTGAACAGGATGTGCAACAGCAACATGGATGTGGCCGGCCCAGGGTGGCCTGCCATCGCCTGCCAACGGGCTAGGAGGGGGGCATGAGCCAGCATCGCACCCAGTACGGGGATCTGCCGCTCTACATCGGTGGCGAGGCGTGTCCGTCCGCAAGCGACGAGTGGATAGAGGTGACCGACCCGGCGGACCAGCATCTGCTGGCGCGGGTGCCGAAAGCTACCTCTGCGGAAATTGAGCTGGCGGTGCGCACCGCCCACGACGCCTACCTGCAGTGGCGGGAGGTGCCTCCCTCCGAGCGGGCTCGGGTGATGTTCAACTACCAGCATCTGTTGAAAGTGCATCATGACGAGCTGGCGACCCTGCTGGCCCAGGAAACCGGCAAGAACCTGGCGGATGCCAAGGGGGATGTGTGGCGCGGCATCGAGGTGGTGGAGCAGGCCTGCGCCATCGCGAGCCAGACCCTGGGGGAGACCATGGGCAACGTGGCGCGCCGGGTGGATGGCCACTCCTGGGTGCAGCCCCTCGGGGTCTGCGTCGGCATCACGCCGTTCAACTTCCCGGCCATGATCCCGCTCTGGATGTTCCCGCTGGCGGTGGCCTGCGGCAACGGCTTCGTGCTCAAGCCCTCCGAGCAGGATCCTCTCACCCCCATGCGCCTGGCCGAGCTGTTTACCGAGGCGGGGGCCCCCAAGGGCATTCTGTCGGTGGTGCATGGCGGCGCCGATCAGGTGGATGCGCTGCTGGCCCATCCCGATGTCAAGGCAGTCAGTTTCGTGGGCTCGGCCCGGGTGGGCGGTCACGTCTATCGCAGCGCCACGTCGCAGCTCAAGCGCGCCCAGTGTTTTGTCGGCGCCAAGAATCACATGGTGATCATGCCGGATGCCAACAAGGCGCAGGTGCTCAGCAACTTGGTGGGAGCCGGAGTCGGCGCCGCCGGTCAGCGCTGCATGGCCATCAGCGTGGCGGTGTTCGTGGGGAGCGCCCGGGAGTGGATCCCCGAGCTCGCCGCCGAGTTCGCCAAGGTGAAACCCGGCGTCTGGCACGACCCCGAGGCGGCTTATGGCCCCCTCATCAGCCCGGAGGCGAAAGTCAGGGTGGAGGGGCTTATCGAGGCGGGGATTGCCGAGGGAGCCGAGTGCCTGCTGGACGGCCGTTTTTGCGACGTACCCGGCTACCCGGTGGGCAACTGGGTGGGACCGACCCTGTTTCGCGGCGTGACCCCCGAGATGCGCATCTACCGGGAGGAGATCTTCGGGCCCGTACTGGCCTGCCTCGAGGTGGAGAGCCTCGACGAGGCGCTTGCCCTCATCAACGCCAACCCCTATGGCAACGGCACCTCCCTCTTCACCGGCTGTGGCGCCGCCGCTCGCAAGTTCCGCCACGAGGTGGCGGTGGGCCAGGTGGGGATCAACGTGCCCATCCCGGTGCCGCTGCCGTTCTTCTCCTTCACCGGCTGGCGTGGCTCCTTCTACGGGGATCTGCATGCCTACGGCAAGCAGGCGGTGCGTTTTTACACCGAGACCAAGACGGTGACGGAGCGCTGGTTCGACGAAGACATTCCCAGCGGCCCCAATATGACCATTCAGCTGCGCTGATGGCAGGTTGCCCACTTTGCCCTGGTGCCCCCATTGACAGCAACGGATCGACGGAACAAATACAAAGGAAGCGAACAAGATGGATTTTACCCTGACCGAATCCCAACGGGCCTGTGTCGAGTCGGCCGGCGCCTTCTCCGATCTGGCGCTCAAACCCCACGCCGCGCGCTGGGACAGGGAGCACGAGTTCCCCATCCCCACCATCAAGCAGGCGGCGGCGCTGGGCCTGTGCGGCCTCTATACCGCGGAGCAGTATGACGGCCTGGGCCTGAGCCGGCTCGATGCCAGCCTCATCTTCGAGCGCCTCGCCATGGGCTGTACCTCCACCACCGCCTATCTCACCATCCACAACATGGTGAGCTGGATGCTGGGCAGCTGGTTACTTGCCGAGGTGGCCGAGGAGTGGGTACCCAGGCTCGCCAGCGGCGAGTTGCTGGGATCCTACTGCCTCACCGAGCCGGGGGCGGGCTCCGACGCTGCGGCCCTCAAGACCCGCGCCGTGCGCGATGGCGCGGATTACCTCCTCGATGGCAGCAAGGTGTTCATCTCGGGCGCCGGCAGCACCGACGTGCTGGTGGTGATGGCCCGCACCGGTGGCGAGGGGGCCAAGGGGATCTCCGCCTTCATGGTACCGGCCCAGACCCCCGGCGTGAGCTACGGCAAGGCGGAGGAAAAGATGGGCTGGAACAGCCAGCCGACCCGGGAGGTGAACTTCAATGCCGTGCGCATTCCCGCTCGCTTCCGGCTGGGGCAGGAGGGGGAAGGGTTCAAGTTCGCCATGCAGGCGCTCGATGGGGGGCGCATCAACATCGCCAGCTGTTCGCTGGGCACCGCCCAGCAGGCCCTGGACGACGCGTTGGAGCACGTGCGCCAGCGTCAGCAATTTGGACACCCGATCAGCGAATTCCAGAGCGTGCAGTTTCGCCTGGCCGACATGGCCACCGAGCTCGCCGCCGCCCGCCTGCTGGTGCGCCAGGCGGCCGCCAAACTCGATGAGGGCAGCCCGGACAAGAGTGCCTGGTGCGCCATGGCCAAGCGTTTTGCCACCGACGTGGGTCACCGCATCTGCGACGACGCCCTGCAACTCTTTGGCGGCTATGGTTATATCCGCGAGTATCCGCTTGAGCGCTATCTGCGCGACACCCGGGTGCACCGCATTCTGGAAGGGACGAATGAAGTGATGCGGCTCATCATCGCCCGCCACCTGCTGGCCGACCCCGGCCTGTCGCTGGAGTAGCGGGAGGGGCCTGCTCTGAGGACGCAGTCGGCGCGTCCTCATGCTTTGTGAGCCAGGTGCAGGTTGGCTCCATTCAACCCTGTCATCATGGGGCAGTTTTTTTGACAAGGACAACGCAATGACAAGGATCAGGCTCGAATATCACGGCCACGTGGCCTACATCACCCTCGATCACCCACCCGCCAACACCTGGACGCTCGCCAGCCTGAAAGCCTTCTTGCAGATGATGGTGGAGCTGGATGGTCGCCCCGACGTGGTGGCCCTGGTGATCCGCGGTGCCGGAGAGAAATTCTTCTGCGCTGGCGCCGATCTCAAGATGTTCGCCGACGGCAGCCTGGCGCACGCCCGCGAGGTGGCCGAGGCCTTTGGCCACGCCTTCGAGGCGCTGGCCCGCTTTCACGGGGTCAGCATCGCCGCCATCAACGGTTATGCCATGGGAGGGGGGCTCGAAGTCGCGCTGGCCTGCGACATCCGCATCGCCGAGCAGCAGGCCAAGCTGGGGTTGCCGGAGGCCTCGGTGGGCTTGCTGCCCTGCGCCGGCGGCACCCAGCGCCTCACCGAGCTGGTGGGACCGGGATGGGCCAAGCGGATGATCCTCTGCGGCGAGAAGGTGAGCGCCACCCTGGCCTACGAGATGGGGCTGGTGGAGGAGGTGGTGACCGAGGGGCACGCCTGGGAGGCGGCGCAGCAGATGGCCCAGCTGGTGGAGCGCCAGAGCCCGAGCGCCCTGCGTGCCTGCAAACAGCTCATCAATCAGGGGCGAAGCACCCACAGGGACGCGGCGCTGCCACTCGAGCGCAGCCTCTTTCTCGCCCTGTTTGACGATGCCAACCAGCGCGAAGGGGTGGCGGCCTTCCTGGAGAAGCGGGCCCCGCGCTGGCGTTACGACCAATCCAAACCGAAAGAGTGAGGGAGTGAAGGATGAATGAGGTAATGATGGCGACCCGCCATGTCGCAGGGGCAGATACCCGGTCTGCGGGGGCTGCCCATGAGTGAGCCCGTGCGCATCGAGACCCGCCCCACGGCGGATGGCCGCCACATCGGCATGCTGACTCTGGACAGCCCCGCCTCCCTCAATGCCCTGAGCCTTGAGATGATCCAGTTGTTGCAGGGGGCGTTGACCCGCTGGGAGCAGGATCCGGCCATCGTCTGCGTGCTGTTGCAGGGGGCCGGCGAGAAGGCATTCTGCGCCGGTGGCGACATCCGCTCCTTTTATTACCGCAAGCAGGAGGGGAGCGAGTCGGCACTGTTTGGCTATGCCCGCGACTTCTTCGAACAGGAGTACCGGCTCGATCACCACATCCACTGCTACGGCAAGCCCCTTGTCTGCGTGGCGGACGGCATCTGCATGGGGGGCGGCATCGGTCTCTTTGCCGGGGCCGGGTTCCGGGTGGTGACCGAAAAGAGTCTGTTCGCCATGCCGGAGGTGACCATAGGCCTCTATCCGGACGTGGGGGCCAGCTGGTTTTTGAGCCGGATGCCGGGGCGGCTCGGACTCTGGCTTGGCCTCACCGGTGCCCGCTTCAACGGGGCGGATGCCATCGGCCTGGGGCTCGCGGATCATGCCATGGGGAGCCGCGAGCGGGTGGAACTGCCGGTGCGCCTCGCCGCCCTCGACTGGTCTGCAGGCGACCCCTGCGAGCAGATCGAGGTGCTGCTCACCGATTTGCAGGAAGCCCCTGGTCAGGCATTGCCGCCTCCCGTACTGCTGCCCCACCAGGCCCGCATCGATGCGCTGTTGGCTGGCCGCTCTCTGCAAGGGGTGCTGGCACGCCTCGAGGGCGCCGAGCTGGACGAACCGGCGCTGACTCAGGGGCGGGAGACCTGCCTTCGCGGCAGCCCCATCAGCCGCGCCATTCTCTGGCGCCAGTTCTGGCAGGCACGGCGCCAGTCCCTGGCCGAGGTGTTTGCCGACGAGTTGGCCCTCTCGGTCAACTGCGTACTCAAAGGGGATTTTGTGGAAGGGGTACGGGCCCTGCTCATCGACAAGGACAAGTCCCCTCGCTGGCAGGCCCCGCAGGCAGGGGAGGCCTGGCTGGATGCCTTCTATCGCTGGCCCGAGGGTGACAACCCCTTGCGCCCCCGCTGACATGCGATCACACACAAGGAGCACACCATGACAAGGATTGGGTTTATCGGGCTTGGCAACATGGGGGGCCCCATGGCCGCCAACCTGGCCAGGGCGGGGCACAGGGTGCAGGTGTTTGATCTGGTGCCCGAGAGCCTGACCCGCGCCATCGAGGCCGGCTGCCTCGCCACCGGCAATGCCCGGGAAGCGGTGAGCGGCTGCGAGCTGGTCATCAGCATGCTGCCAGCGGGCGAGCACGTGCGCAGCCTCTGGCTGGGGGAGAGTGCCGGTGAGCGGGGCGGCCAGGATCTGCTGACGGCCCTGTCGCCCGGCGCCCTGGTCATCGACTGCTCCACCATAGACGTGGCCTCGGCCCGTCAGGTGGGGGCGGCGGCGAAGGCGCGCGGCATCCGTTTTCTCGATGCACCCGTCTCGGGAGGCGTGGCCGGTGCGGCGGCGGGCACCCTCACCTTCATCGTCGGCGGCGAACAAGCGGATTTTGAAGCGGCCAGACCCGTGCTCGCCTGCATGGGGCAGAACCTGTTTCACGCCGGGGCCCTTGGCGCCGGCCAGATCGCCAAGATGTGCAACAACATGCTGCTCGCCATCCACATGGCGGGCACCGCCGAGGCGCTGGCGCTCGGGGTCAAGGAGGGGCTGGATCCCGCCGTGCTCTCCACCATCATGGGCAAGAGTTCGGGCAACAACTGGAGCCTGGAGCGCTACAACCCCTGGCCCGGGGTGATGGAGAACGTGCCGGCGTCGCGTGGCTATCAGGGGGGCTTCATGACCCGGCTGATGGTCAAAGATTTGGGGCTCGCCATGGCGTTGGCGGAACATGCCCACAGCGCCGTGCCCATGGGGGCCCTGGCCCGCAACCTCTTCAACCTGCACGGGAGCCAGGGCCAGGAGAACAAGGATTTCTCCAGTATCCTCGAGCTCTATCGGGATAAAACTGCGCCGGGTTAAGGGCCGTTATCTACCTATTTACCCGATAGTCTTTGACTCGACAGTCACCGGCCATCTCACCAGGAGCATTTATGGATATCACACGGAAAGTCATCGCCATCACGGGGGCGGGCAGGGGGCTAGGCCGCGCCATCGCCCTGAGTCTGGCGGAGCAGGGGGCCGTGCTGGCCCTCATCGACGTCAACCGCACCGATCTGGAGGTGACCGAGGCGGAGGTGCGCAGCCGTGACGGCCGCTGCGCCCTGTTCGTCTGCAACGTGGCAAGCGAGCCGGAGGTCGAGGCGACCTTCGCCGCCATCAAGGATCAGTTCGGGGCCTTGCACGGCCTCGTCAACTGTGCCGGCATCCTGCGCGACGGCATGCTGATCAAGGTGAAGGAGGGGGCACTGACGGAGAAGATGAGCCTGGCCCAGTGGCAGAGCGTCATCGACGTCAATCTCACCGGCACTTTCCTGTGCGGGCGCGAGGGGGCGGCGCTGATGGCCATCGGCGGGGAGGGGGGCGTCATCATCAACATCTCCTCCATCGCCCGGGCTGGCAACATGGGCCAGAGCAACTATGCCGCCAGCAAGGCGGGAGTGGCCTCTCTGGTGGTCACCTGGGGGAAGGAGCTGGCCCGTCACGGCATCCGGGTGATGGGCATCGCCCCCGGCGTCTTTGCCACCGACATGACGGCGGCGATGAAACCCGAAGCCATGGCCCGCATGCAGCAGGCCATCCCGGTGGGCACCCTGGGGCAGGCGGCGCAGCTGGCCCAGACGGTGCAGTTCATCCTTGCCAACGACTATCTGTCGGGGCGGATGATCGAGCTGGACGGCGGCTTGAGGCTCTAGCCCCCCCTGTATATACCCTCTCTGACGCCCCTCCTGCAGGGGCGTTTTTGCAGGGGGAAGGCCCCAGTGCAAGGGTGCATAGCCATGCAGGTCCGGCTTTTGAAAAGCGGGGCGGCATCATGAAAAGTCGTGAAATATCAACGGGTCTTTCTTAATTTGAACCAGCTCACAGGCACCCCGGGTCAGTGCTGTAAAATTGCGCGCGGTCAAGGCGGCTCATGATTGACGGCAAGAGGGATTGCGGCCGGAATAGTCATGCAATATAGTTGCCGCCTTTTTCACGGGGTACGGATTTCTAGCCCCTCCCATGTCGCGCGCTGTATGAATACGGATGCTCAGCCGCCGCCTAATAAAACAGGTTTGAGATGGACAAGAAACTGGGGCTGGGTGCCCTCATTTCGCTGGTGATCGGCTCCATGGTCGGTGCCGGGGTTTTCAGTCTGCCGCAAAACATCGCAGCGCACGCCAGTGCCGGGGCCGTCGCCCTGGGATGGGCCATCACGGGGATCGGCATGATCTGCCTCGCCCTGGTCTACCAGAATCTCTCCATGCGTAGACCGGATCTCGATGGCGGCATCTTCAGCTACGCCAAGGCCGGGTTCGGGGATTTCGTCGGCTTCAACGCCGCCTGGGGTTACTGGCTGTGCCAGCTGCTGGCCAACGTCTCCTACGCCATCGTGGTGTTCAGTGCGCTGAGCTACTTCTTCGACACGCCGGACAATGTCATCTTCGGTGACGGCAACACTCCGGTCGCCATCACGCTCGCTTCCCTGCTCATCTGGTCGGTGCATGCCCTGGTGCTGCGCGGCATCCAGGTGGCGGCGCTGGTGAACATCGTCACCACCATCGCCAAGATGGTGCCCCTCATCG
This sequence comes from Aeromonas sp. QDB30, assembly GCF_027707645.1. Lineage (NCBI taxonomy): Bacteria > Pseudomonadati > Pseudomonadota > Gammaproteobacteria > Aeromonadales > Aeromonadaceae > Aeromonas > Aeromonas sp. QDB30. The sequence continues at coordinate 61,779 of NZ_JAPCIY010000006.1, forward strand.
TCTTCTGCGTAGCCATCCTGCTCGCTTTCAACATGGAGACCTTCACCCTGGATCTCTGGGGGCAGGGGAGTCCCGAGCTCGGCTCCGTGATGGATCAGGTGAAGTCCACCATGAAGGTGACCCTCTGGGTCTTCATCGGCATCGAGGGGGCCGTGGTGGTCTCCGCCCGTGCCCGCCATCGCAAGGACGTGGGCCGCGCCACCGTGCTGGCGCTGCTCGGCGCCCTGGCGCTCTACGTCATGGTGACCCTGTTCTCCCTGGGGGTCATGAACCAGCCGCAACTGGCGGCCCTCAAGAACCCCTCCACCGCCATGATCCTGGAAGCCGTGGTCGGCCCCTGGGGCGCCTGGCTCATCAACATCGGCCTGGTGATCTCGGTGATGGGGGCCCTGCTGAGCTGGACCGTGCTGGCGGCGGAAGTGCCCTACATCGCGGGCAAGACCGGGGTCTTCCCGGCCTGGTTCGCCAAGGAGAACAAGAACGGCTCCCCCAAGGTGTCGCTCTGGTGCTCCACCTGCCTGGTGCAGATCTTCCTCATCATCATCTACTTCCAGAACAGCACCTATCTGGCGTTGGTGAACATCGCCACCTCGGCGGCCCTGGTGCCCTATGTCTTCTCTGGTGCTTACGGCCTCAAGCTGGCGTTGAAAGGGGAGACCTACGCGGGCCAGCCCCATCAGCGCAAGCGCGACCTGCTGCTGGCCCTGGTGGCCACCGTCTATGGCTGCTGGCTGGTCTATGCCGCCGGGGTGGAGTACCTCTTGCTGGTGGCGCTGCTCTACAGCCCGGGGATCTTCATCTACTGGAAGGCGCGTCAGCACCACGGCCTGCGCAGCCTCAACCGGCTGGAGCAGGGGATGACGGCAGCCCTGCTCGGTTGCGCCGTGCTGGCGTTCTACAAGGTGATGGACGGTACCATTCCCCTGCATTAATCGGCACAATAAAGAGATGGCAAGATGCCATCTCTTTTTTATGGATAATGGCGGTCAAGTTGACCGCTGTTTCGTTATTGAAGGAATGTTTATGCTGTTTGTGGGCTATCTGGTGTTGGGCGCCTTCGCGGGCATGCTGGCCGGGCTGTTCGGTATCGGCGGCGGCCTCATCATCGTCCCCGTGCTGGTCCTGAGTTTTCACGCACAGGGCGTGGCGCCGGAGATCATCACCCATCTGGCCCTCGGCACCTCGCTGCCCACCATGATCTTCACCGGTTTCAGCTCCCTGCGTGCACACCAGGAGGCCGGGGCGGTGGACTGGGGAATGATTCGGCGCCTGGGCGCCGGCATGCTGGTCGGTGCCTGGCTCGGCGGCATGACCGCCAACCTGCTCAGCGCCAGCACCCTCAACATCATCATCGGCTGCTTCGCCTGGACCATGGCCCTGCAGATGGGGCTCAATTTGAGGCCAAAAGCGGAGCGACACATGCCGGGCCCCCTTGGTACCGGGATCGCGGGCACCGTCATCGGCTGGATGTCGGCCTTGTTCGGCATCGGTGGCGGCTCGCTGACCGTGCCTTACCTCACCTGGAATTCGGTGCCCATGCGCAACGCCGTGGCCGCCTCCGCCGCCTGCAGCATGCCCATCGCCCTGGCAGGCAGCCTCAGCTACCTCTATGCCGGTTGGGGAGACGCCGATCTGCCCGAGTGGAGCGTCGGATTCATCTATCTGCCAGCCCTGCTTGGCATCGTGCTCACCAGCACCCAGTTTGCCCGTCTGGGCGCCAGACTGGCACACCGAATGTCACCCCGGCGGCTCAAGCAGGCCTTTGCCCTGCTCATGTTGCTGGTGGGTGCCAAATTCATGCTCTTTAGCTGAACCCTTGGCCAGATTGTTGAAAAATAAGGCGAACGGCTCGTGATGCGGTAGAAAGCCATTGCATTGAGGGGCCAGTTTGCCTATTCTCCTCGCCGGTGGTCCTATTGGTCCTCTCGCATTGATAACCCGTCGACCTGGTCAGGACCGGAAGGTAGCAGCCAAGGCGGGGGACTCGAGTGCCGGGATGTGGCTGGTAGGGCCACCACCTGTTTCTGCCATTCAACAAGTTACAGCTAATACCCCCTTCAGACCTCTTGGTAATCCACTTCATGTGGATGAATCAGGAGTCTTCAAAGTGCATTTTCAGCTCTCTTCACATGCTATTTGCTCTACCGCAAGGTGAGCCTGTGCCCTATGGGCGTTCATCAGGCTTCAGACCGCGCCTGGCTCAAACTTCCTCTTGATCTTCAGCACTGTCCTCTTGAGATCATGCTTTCCCTCAGTCACCTCCCGTGGCCTCTATGGCCCAGCCATCTTCTGACTTTCAGCACTGCAAGCTCTTGCAGTACGCCATCTGACGCCTCCTTTTGTTGGCGCCGGCAGAGCAGGTGAGGCCATGCGCTTGATGCGACACCATGCCGGGGCCACGCGGCAACGCGAACCCCTCTGGTGGCGGGAGCCCGGGCAGGCTATCTTGCCGTTACTGGAGACGCCGGGAACCGGTTTCATACCGTGCGACTCTCCCGTTCTGTTTTATGGATGGTGAGGCCCCGTGCAGGGGCTGCTCTCGACTCACCAGAGACCAGGCTGACAGGCGTGGCATGAATGCAGACCCCGTCAGCCTCTTTTCGCGCCCCTGAGGGGCGCCGTTTTCTGTGGTTGCTCAAAGGAGCCCTGATGATTGGCATGATCGCATCTCTACTCAAACCGGGCCTGCCCGAACACCCGGACTCCTCGCAATATCATGGGGGCCGGTTCAACAATGCCGTGACACCCCAGGCGCGAAGTCTGTGGGAAGGGGCCAGGCTCTGGTGGGACTTTCTGTTCGCCAAGCCTGAGGGCACGGTGCCGGATCGCGCCATTCCGGTACAGGTCATGACCCGGGAGGGGCTCATCGCGGCGCCGGACAACAGCGTGTGGCGCCTCGGCCACTCCACTCTGCTGCTGAAGTTGCAGGGCACGTTCTGGCTGACGGATCCCGTGTTCAGCGAGCGGGCCTCGCCGGTGCAGTGGTTCGGCCCCAAGCGCTGGCATCAACCGCCCATCACCCTGGAGGCGCTGCCCCCCATCGAGGGGGTGATCCTCTCCCACGATCACTACGACCATCTCGATCACGGGGCCATACTGGCGCTGCAGGAGAAGGTCGACCACTTCATCACGCCCCTCGGGGTGGGGGCGCGCCTCATGGCCTGGGGGATTGCGAAGGAGAAGATCCGCGAACTGGACTGGTGGCAGCAGACCCGGGTGGGCGGTGTCACCCTGGTAGCGACCCCGGCCCAGCATTTCTCCGGCCGTGGCCTCGGGGACGGCAACCAGACCCTCTGGGCCTCCTGGGTCATTCGCGGCGAGGGGGTCAACCTCTTCTTCAGCGGTGACAGCGGCTACTTCGACGGTTTCAAGGAGATTGGCAGGCGCTACGGTCCGTTCGACGTGACCTTCCTCGAGACCGGGGCCTACGACAAGCGCTGGGAGCTGGTGCACATGCTCCCGGCGCAGACGGCGCAGGCGTTTCACGATCTCGGGGGGAAATGGCTCTATCCGGTGCACAACGGCACCTTCGATCTGGCCATGCACCGCTGGAACGACCCGCTTGAGCAGATTGCCCGACTGGCTGCCGAGCAACAGATCCCCCTGACCACGCCTGTCATGGGGGAGCCTCTGGAGGTGCTGAGCCCCCATGAGGGTAGCCCCTGGTGGCGCGATTGACCTGAGTGCCTTCCAAAGACGGTGTCACCCCTCAAAGGGGCGTGCGGGAGGTTGGGGCCGGGCCCTGTGAGCGCCCCCGCTGCCTCCCCATCCTCTGCGCCGGACCCGCGACGGCCAGGCGGGGAGGGCGCACGGGAGCGCCTTGCCGCGTTATCTTCTGCCACCAGAGTCTTGCTGATACCTCACTCGGGCTGGGCGGCAACCTGGCGCTTGAAGGGACCTGGCTTGTTGGCCTTGCGGTGTTCCGAAACCAGGATCAGCAGGCGCTGCAGGGCGATGAAGCTGAACAGCAGCAGGCCGATGATGATCTTGGTCCACCAGGAGCTGAGGGTGCCGTCGAAGTTGATGTAGGTCTGGATCAACCCCTGGATCAGCACCCCGAACAGGGAGCCGAAGACGGTGCCCACCCCGCCGCTCAGCAGGGTGCCGCCGATGACAACGGCGGCGATGGCATCGAGCTCGACCCCGACGGCGGCGAGCGGGTAGCCCGCCGAGGTATAGAGCGCGAACACGATGCCTGCCAGGGTCGCCAGGGTGGTGGAGAGCAGGTAGATGCGAATGGTGGTGTGGCGCACCGAGATCCCCATCAGGGCTGCCGAGGTGGCGTTGCCGCCGATGGCGTAAACGTTGTTGCCAAAGCGGGTGCGGTTGGCGAGCAGGATGCCGAAGACCACCACCGCCAGCATGATGAGGGCCAGCAGGCTCAGGCGACCGCCCCCCGGTATCTTCCACGACAGGCTCGACAGGTAGGTGAAGGTGGGGTGATCGATGGGCAGGGACTGCTCGGAGATGAGAAAACTGGCCCCCCGCAGGAAGAACATGCCCGCCAGGGTGATGATGAAGGCGGGGATCTTCAGGGTGTCGATCAGCCAGCCCATGAGGGCGCCAAAGCCTGCCCCGAGCACCAGCACCAGAGGGATGGCCAGCACGGGGCTGACGCCCAGCTTCCCGATGAGGGTTGCCAGCAGCACGCCGGTGAAGGCGATGACGGCCCCCACCGACAGATCGATGCCCCCCGAGAGGATGACGAAGGTCATGCCCACCGCCACTATTCCCAGAAACGCGTTGTCCGTCAGGATGTTGCAGATGATGCGGGTGGACATGAAGGCTGGGAAGGAGGCCAGGCAGAGCAGATAGCCCAGCACGAAGACCATGATGGTCACCATCAGGGGGAGGTTGCGTTTAAACATGGCGAGTCCCTCGCTGGAAGAGGTGGTTGAGGGCCGGTGACTGCATGACCAGCACCGCCAGCACCACCAGGGCCTTGACGATCTGGTTCCACTGGGGCTGGTAGCCGGAGAGCAGGATCCCGGTGTTCACCCCCTGGATGATCAGTATGCCGATCAGGGAGATGGCGAGGTTGAAGCGCCCCCCCCATCAGGGAGGTGCCCCCTATCACCACCGCCAGAATGGCGTCCATCTCGAGCCAGAGTCCGGCGTTGTTGGCATCGGCACCCCGGATGTCGGCGGCGACTATCATGCCGGCGACGGCGGCCATCATGCCGCTCAGCAGGTAGGTGGCGATCACCACCATGGGGGTGTTGAGCCCGGCGTTCTTGGCGGCCTTGATGTTGATCCCCACCGCTTCGATGAAGAGGCCGAGGGCGGTGCGCTTGGTCAGCAGCCAGAGCAGCAGCGCCATGCCCAGGGTGATGATGACCGGGGTGGGCAGATAGAAGAGGGAGCCGCTGCCGATCCAGGCGAGTGCGTCGTTGTTGAAGGTGATGATCTGCCCCTCGGTGATGAGCTGGGCGATGCCCCGGCCCGCCACCATGAGGATCAGGGTGGCGACGATGGGCTGGATCTTGAACACCGCCACCAGCAGGCCGTTCCACAGGCCGCACAGAAGGCCCACCCCGATGACAGCGGCGAAGATGACCGGCAGGCTGTGACCGCCGGTGGCCAGGCTGGCCATGGTGGCCCCGCTGATGGCCATGACGGCTCCCACCGACAGGTCGATGCCGCCGGTGGCGATCACCAGCGTCATGCCGAGGGAGAGCAGGGCCACCGGGGCACAGCGGTTGAGGATGTCGATGAGGCTGCCAAACAGCCGCCCATCCTGGATGTGGATGGCGAAGAAGTTGTCGGCGACCAGGGCATTGATGAGCAGCACGCACACCAGGGCGGCGCACTGGGCCGAGCCCGTGGGCCACTCCCTGCGGGCGCGCGACCCCTTGGCGAGGGGGAGAATGGATGACGTCATATCAGGCCTCACATGCAATGGCGTTCATGATGGCAGGGACGCTCAGGGCGTCCGTCGCAAGCTCTGCCACCTGTTTTCTGTCACGAAGGACGATCACCCGATCGGCATAGCCCACCAGCTCCTCGAGCTCGGAGGAGATGACCAGCAGGGCCAGCCCGTTGGCGCAGAGGGATTCGATGAGGCGGATGATCTCGGCGTGGGCCCCCACGTCGATGCCCCGGGTAGGCTCGTCCAGGATCAGGAACTGGGGTTTGGTGAGCAGCCAGCGGGCGAGCAGCACCTTTTGCTGGTTGCCCCCGGAGAGAAACTGGATGGGCTGCTCTGGTCCCGGGGTCTTGATGGCCAACTGCTCGATGAGGCGGGCGGTGATCTCGTCCTGCTCCTTGCGAGACAGGGGATGCAACCAGCCCCGCTGGGCTTGCAGGGCCAGCACCATGTTCTCCCGCACCGAGGCCGAGGCGATGATGCCGGCGCTCTTGCGATCCTCCGGGCAGAAACCAAAGCCGTTGGCGGCCGCCTGGCGTGCAGAGCGGATGGTCACCGGCTTGTCCCGCACCCGGCACTCGCCGCTATCGCTCGGGACTATGCCGAACATCAGCTCGGCGGTCTCGGTACGACCGGACCCGAGCAGGCCGGCGAGGCCCACTATCTCCCCGGGCATGACGTCGAGACTGAAAGGGGTGATGACTCCCCGCTTGCCATAGTCCCTGAACGACACCATGGGCTGGTTGCTGCGCAGTGTTTTGCCCGCCCGCTTGAGGGCATTGTCGTCCAGCTCGCGTCCCAGCATCATCTTGACCAGCTCCAGTTGTGGCAGTGCCTGGGTGTCGCGGGTGCCGACCAGCTCGCCGTTGCGCAGCACTGTGATGCGATCGCTGATGGCGTAGACCTGATCGAGAAAATGGGTGATGAAGATGAGGCTCACCCCCTGATCCCGCAGGCGCGTCATCAGGGAGAAGAGCATCTGGACTTCGCTGGCATCCAGGCTCGCGGTGGGCTCGTCCAGGATCAGGATCCTGGCGGAGAGTGACACCGCCCGGGCGATGGCCACGATCTGCTGCATGGCGACCGAGTAGTGGTCGAGGGGCAGGGTGACATCCATCTCGAAGCCGTGGCTGGCCATGATGGCGCTGGCCTGCCGGGTCATGGCGCCCCGGTCGATGAAGCCGAAACGGCGTGGCTCGTGGCCGATGAAGAGGTTGTCCGCCACCGACATGTTCGGCAGCAGGTTGACCTCCTGATAGACGGTGCCTATCCCCAGACGCTGGGCATGGGCGGTGTCCGTCGGGGAGATGGGGACGCCATCGAGTTCGATACGGCCGGCGTCTCGCTGATAGACACCGGTGAGGGTCTTGATCAACGTGGACTTGCCGGCCCCGTTCTCGCCGAGCAGCGCCATGATCTCTCCCCGGCGCAGGGAGAAGTCCACCTGATGCAGGGCTCGTACTCCGGGAAACGCCTTGCATATTCCGCGTGCATTCAATACGACATCGTGAGTGTTCTCTGACATGAACATTGGCTCTCCGATATAGCGCGCCATACAAGTTCAATCACTTATATGGCGCGCTATGTGACAGTCTGGCGGGGGAGCGGGATTAATAACCCATGTCTTTTTTCAGCTCGAGCTGCGCCTCGGCACTCCCGGGCTCAAACAGTTTGGACTCCGTCTTGATATGTTTGGGGGGCAGGGTGCCATCTTTCTTATAGGCCAGCAGGGCATCGAAGGCCGGTCCCGCCATATTCGGCGTGAGCTCCACCGAGGCATTGGCTTCGCCTGCGATCATCGCCTTGAAAATATCCGGCACGCCATCGATGGAGATGATCTTGATATCCTTGCCCGGTTTCAGCCCGGCCTCTTTAATGGCCTGGATGGCGCCGATGGCCATGTCATCGTTATGGGCGTAGACGGCGCAAATATTCTTGCCGCTATTTTCCGCCTTGATGAAGCTCTCCATCACCTCCTTGCCCTTGCTGCGGGTGAAGTCGCCGGACTGGGTGCGGATGATCTTGATGGTGGGCACGGCCGAGACGGTGTCGAGGAAGCCCTTCTTGCGATCCAGCGCCACGCTGGCACCCACTGTGCCCTGCAATTCCACCACGTTGCACGGTTTGCCATCCTGCTGCTTGATAAGCCACTGGGCTGCCACTTCCCCTTCGTGGACGCTGTCGGCGGCGACCCCGGTCATGAAGAGACCGTCATCTTTTACCGTGATATTGCGATCCAGCAGGAAGACCGGGATCTCGGCCTCTTTCGCCTCCTGCAATACTGGCTCCCAACCAGTCTGTACCACGGGGGCAATAAAGATGGCATCCACCCCCTGGGCAATAAAGGAGCGAATGGCCTTGATCTGGTTCTCCTGTTTCTGCTGGGCATCGGCAATTTTCAGGATGATGCCGCGTTTTTGGGCTTCGCTCTTGGCGACCGATGTTTCTGCAGCTCGCCACCCGGATTCAGAACCAATTTGCGAGAAGCCCACGGTCATCTCTGCAGAATATGCAGTGGCCGAGAGAATAAGGGTGCTGATAATGCTCGCCAGTTTCACTTTTTTATACATATGACACTCCTTTGTGATGCATGGTGAAATAAACCGGAACACGTCAGGTTTTTATTGTACGGGTCAAGGTTATAGGCTCTTGAATTAAACGGCGGGAGGTGGCTCACAGAAAATTTTTAGCAGCACGATGCTTCATACAAACAGCAGAAGAGTTCATATATCGAGCCCTGCCTGTATTGATTTTTATGCATATTTATTTAATTAGGCAACCATTGTGTCCAGAGTGCCACCTGCTTTTTGCCCCCGGTATCGGGGGCGCAGGCACGCAGATGAGGGGCCCTCGTCAACGAAGAGGGGGATATTCCCCTGGCACAGGCGACCCCTCTGGGTGCACCGCTGCCAGCAGATAATCCACGAAGGCCCGGACCCGGGCCGAGAGGTGACGGTGCTGTGGATAGAGGGCGTAGAAGGGGCGGGATCGCCCCGCAAAGGGGGTCATCACCTCGATCAGCTTGCCTTGCAACAGCGCCTCGGCTGCCACGAAATGGTAGATCTGGAACAGACCGCCCCCAGCCACCGCCCAGCCCAGGCCCGCCAGCACATCGTCAAGCACCCGCTGTCTGCTCTGAACATGAAGGTCGACAGGGTCCCCCTGCTCGTTCACGAACTGCCAGGGGAAGGGGCGACCCGTGCTCGGGGTGATGAACTGGATCAGCTCGTGTTGCGACAGCATCTCCAGGGAGGTTGGCGCGGGGCGGCGGGCGGCATAATCGGGGGCGCAGAAGACCCCGAGGCTGGCATCCTCCAGCTTGCGGGCGATGATCCGCCCATCGCGCGGCTCTCCCAGCCGGATGGCCAGATCGTAACCATCCTCCACGAAGTCGATGTTCCTGTTGGAGACATTGAGCTCCAGTTCGACCTCGGGATAGGCCGCCATGAAGCCCGGCAGCAGGGGCACCAGACGGTGGTGGGCATAGACGGTGCCCACGCTGATGCGCAGCACTCCTCTGGGGTGGCGCTGGCGACCGGTGATGGCCCGCTCGGCCTCGGCGATCTGCTCGAGCGCTTGCTGGCACTGTTCCCGATAGAGCTCCCCGTCATGGGTGAGGCGCACGCTGCGGGTGGTGCGATGGAAGAGTTTGACGCCGAGCCTGGCCTCGAGACGCTGGATGGAGCGGCTCACTGAGGCGGGCGTTACCCCCAGTACCTGAGCCGTGGCGGTAAAGCTGCCAAGTTCGGCTGCCTTGCAAAAGAGCTCTATGGTGCCGAGCTGGACGGGGTCGAAGGCACGGGACATATGTTCATCCATGTAAATAATCAAGTTCAATGGTGTGAGTTTATTCATCCTTGGGTAATCAGTAAATTGCTCATCGAGGGCGGCCCGGTGGCCGCCCGATCGATCACTGCCATCAAAAGGAAGATCACGATGAAGAACACCCTCAAGGCCGTGTTGGCCTCACTGCTGCTGGCGACCTCCGCTGCGGCCAGCGCCGCCCCGAAAGGCGAGATCCTGGTGCTGCTCTCGAGCGAGACCGAACTGCCGCTGCAAGGGGGCAAGAGCCTGACCACCGGCTTCTACCAAAATGAACTGGGGGTGCCTGCCGCCGCCCTGCTGGAGGCCGGTTATACCCTGACCCCGGTGACCCCGAGAGGGAACCGGCCCGTTGTCGACAAACACTCCGTCGATCCCCAGTACTTTGGTGGCAACCCGCAGGAGATGGTGCGCATCGGCGCCGTCGTGGAGGGGCTGCTTGGCGCCGGCAAGGTGCTCTCCCTGAGGGAGGTGCTGGCATCCGGTCCCGAGCGCTATGCCGGCCTCTTCATTCCCGGCGGCCACGCGCCCCTCATCGATCTTGCCAAGGATCCCGAGGTGGGGACCCTGCTTCGCCACTTCCATGACAACCACAAACCCACGGCCGCCATCTGCCACGGCCCCATCGCGCTGCTGGCGGCACAGGCGGATCCGGCCGGGTTCGAGCCGTCGGTCATTGCAGGCAAGGCGGACGGCGCCAGAGAGTGGATCTACGACGGTTACAGGATGACCATCTTCTCCGACAAGGAAGAGGCGGTGTTTGAAGGCTCCCTTGGGGGTGACAAGCTGCGCTACTACCCGGCGAAGGCCATGGCCCAGGCCGGTGGCAGCATGCAGTTCGTGGCACCCTGGCAGCCTGGCGTTGTGATCGATCGCGAGCTCATCACAGGCCAGAATCCCTTCTCCGATCACGCCCTGGCGAGCGCCTTCATCGCGGCGCTGGACAAACAGCAAGGGGCAGGCTGACGCCAGGAGAGGCGCAAGTTCCCCCCTTGATCAGTGCAGGCAGCCCCCATGGGCTGCCTTTTTCATGCCCCAGCCTTGGCGAGAAACGCCTTCATGGCGGGGGTGACACTGTGTTTTCGGGTGATGAAGGCGATGGTGCCTGCGCTCGCATCGCTCAAGGGATGGCAGGGCAGTTTGAAGAGCTGCTGGGCGGTGGCGGCGATGCCGGCGCTGACCACGGCGCAGCCGAGGCCGTGGCTCACCCCGTTGACCAGGTGGAACAGGGAGTCGGTCTCCAGCACCACCCGCAGGCTGATCTGCTGGCGGGCGGCGGCCTCGTCCAGGTAGCGGCGAAACTGCATGGTGGTGCTTGGCAGGATCAGGGGGAGATCTTGCAGGTCCGCCAGGGTCAGCGGCCCGGTCGGGGCGCAGTGGGCAGGCAGGGGGCCCAGCAGGGCCATGGGGTTGGGGTGGCGAAGCTGGACGTCGAGGGAGCGGCGCTGATGCTCGGTGAGCAACTCGTCAAAGCCGAGCCCGATGTCGATGCGATGCAGATCCAGCTGCTCCATCAGGGTGGCATGGGTCATCACGCAGAGGTGCAGGCCCACCTTGGGGTAGGCGTCATTGAACCCCTTGAGCAGCGGCATGATGTCGATGCTCGACTGGGGCACGACGCCGATGCGCAGCGCACCCGACAGCCCGCCCCGAAAGAGGCTGAGCTCCTGGCGCATGGCATCCTGCTCCTGAAGCATCCGCTCGGCGTGGTGCAGCACCACTTCCCCCGCCTGGGTCAGGGCTACGAACTGGCTGTTGCGCACCACCAGTTCGGTGCCAAGTGACTTCTCCAGAGCGGTGATGCTGGCCGACAGGGTCGGCTGGGTGATGAAGCAAGCCTTGGCCGCCTTGGCGAAGTGACGGTGCTGGGCCAGCTCGTAGAAATAGTGCAACTGCTTGATATTCATCGAAGAGGGGCGTTTGACGTGGAGGATGGCTGACAAAGTTAATCAATCGACATCCCGATGGCAATAGAAGTTATCTATTGGTGAATAGATTTGTTTCATTGGTTTTGGCGCGGCGGCTTATCTAAACTTGAGGCCCGAATACAGCTTATAAGCGTCTCGCATGATCCCTTTCAATTCACGGTTGCCCAGTCTGGATGAGCTGGTGGAGGAGGTGGCCGTGTCCGTCAACATCAACGGCATCAACCATGCCGTCATGATGGCCACCCCGGACGATCTCGACGATTTCGCCATCGGTTTTCTGTTTGGCGAGGGGATCATCGGGGGCAACCACGATGTGCACGATATCCAGAGCACCCCGTCCGAGCACGGCATCGTGCTCGATGTCACCATCGCCAACCGCTGTCTGGCAGTGCTTGGCCAGCGCAAGCGCCGCCTGGCCGGTGCCAGCGGCTGTGGCATCTGCGGGGTGGAGGCCATCGAACATGCGTTGCCCGTGCTCACCCCGCTGACCCCGGGCGCCCCCTTCGACACCGCCTCTTTGCAGGATCTGCGGGAGCGCATCGTCCCCTGGCAGAGCAAGGCCCGCCAGAGCGGTGCCCTTCATGCCGCCCTGGCGCTGGATGATCGCGGCGAGATCCTGGCCTGCCGGGAGGACATAGGGCGGCACAACGCCCTGGACAAGCTCATCGGCATGCAGCTGCGCCAGCCGGTGCAGGCTGCCACCCTGGTCATCACCAGTCGCTGCGGCAGCGAACTCATTCACAAGGCGGTACAATTTGGCGCCGCTCACCTCATCAGCCTTGCTTCCCCCAGTCAGCTCGCGGTGCGACTGGCCCTGAAGTACAACCTGACCCTGATCCATGTGCCCCGATCCGATGCCCCGGTCTGCTATGCCAGCCCCCGCGCCCAGGATCACGTTGGAGACTCCCATGTCCAGTCATATTGAGAAACCGGCCAAGGCCGGCGGCTTTTCCTCCCTGCAGTCCACCTTCAAGCAGGTGCTGCGCAGCCAGAAGACCCGCCAGAACATCAAGAACCTGCTGCGGGTCAACCAGACCGACGGCTTTGACTGCCCCGGCTGCGCCTGGGGTGACAACAAGCAGGGGGCCTTCCAGTTTTGCGAGAACGGCGCCAAGGCGGTGGCCTGGGAATCCACCGGCAAGACGGTGGGGGCCGATTTCTTCGCCGAGCATTCGGTGCGTCGCCTCGCCACCCAGAGCGACTACTGGCTCGAATACCAGGGGCGACTGACCGAGCCCCTGCGCTACAACCCGGCCACCGATCACTACGAGCCGGTTAGCTGGGATCAGGCGTTTGCCCTCATCGCCGACAAACTCAAGAGCCTGGCCAGCCCCGACGAGGTGGAGTTCTACACCTCGGGACGCGCCAGCAACGAAGCCTCCTACCTCTATCAGCTGTTTGGCCGCCTCTATGGCACCAACAACTTCCCCGACTGCTCCAACATGTGCCACGAGGCGAGCGGGGTGGGGCTTATCCAGTCCGTCGGGGTGGGCAAAGGCACCGTGGTGCTCGATGATTTCGACGCCGCCAAAGCCATCTTCGTCTTTGGCCAGAACCCGGGCACCAACCACCCGCGCATGATGAACGCCCTGCGCAAGGCGGCGCGCCAGGGGTGCCAGATCGTCACCTTCAACAACCTCAAAGAGGTGGCCCTCGAGCGCTTCGCGAGCCCCCAGAGCCCGGCGGAGCTACTGACCCCGGCGGCCACCACCATCAGCCACCAGTACCTCACGCCAAAACTTGGCGGTGACATGGCGGCCATTCGCGGCATGGCGAAATACATCCTGGAAGAGGAGGGGGGGCGCATCGATCTCGCCTTTATCGAGCAGCATACGACGCAGTTTGATCAGTATGTGGCCCAGGTGAAGGCCACGGAGTGGACGCAGATCGAGGCGCAATCCGGTCTCGGTCGGGAGGCGATCACCCGGGCGGCGCAGATCTTCGCAAGCAGCGAGAGCGTGATCAGCTGCTGGGCCATGGGGATCACCCAGCACAAGCATTCGGTCGACACCATTCGCGAAATCGTCAACCTGCACCTGATGTGCGGCCAGATTGGCAAGCCGGGGGCCGGACTCTGTCCGGTGCGCGGTCACAGCAACGTGCAGGGCAACCGCACCATGGGGATCAACGAGAAACCCAATGCCGCCTTCCTCGATCGCCTGGAGCGCCGCTTCCCGGTGGGCTTCAAGCGCACGCCGGGGCACAACGTCTACGAGGCCCTTAAAGCCCTTCATGGCGGCAAGAGCAAGGTGCTCATCTGCCTTGGGGGCAACCTGGCAGCCGCCGCGCCGGATACCGAGTTCACCTATGAAGCGATGCGAAGGAGCGAGCTCAACGTGCAGATCAGCACCAAGCTCAACCGCAGCCACCTCATGGTGTCAAAAGATGCCCTGATCCTGCCCTGCCTGGGCCGTACCGAGCTCGATCAGCAGCGCACCGGGGTGCAGAAGATCACCGTGGAGGACACGTTCAGCATGGTGCACGCCTCCACCGGGATGAACGAGCCGGTCTCGCCGCTCTGTCTCTCCGAGATAGACATCGTGGCCCGCATGGCCGAGGCAACGCTTGGCAGCGATCGGGTGGACTGGCTGGCGCTGCGGGATGACTACGGGCTGCTGAGGGATCTCATCGAGGAGACCATCGCGGGCTTTGGCGACTTCAACCGCCGCATCGAGGAGCCCAGCGGCTTCCATCTGGAGAACAGCGCTGCCCTGCTGCGCTGGAACACCGCGAGCGGGCGCGCCGAATTCAGGGCGAGCCGTTTGCCGGACTCCATCCTGCCCGAGTGCACCAGCCACGCGGAGCAGATGGTGGACCAGCCCGTGCTGCTGCTTCAGAGCCTGCGCTCCCACGATCAGTACAACACCACCATCTATGGCATGGATGACCGCTATCGCGGCATCAAGGGGCGACGCAACGTGGTCTTCATGAACGAGGAGGATGCCAGGAGGCTGGGGCTCGCCGAGGAGCAGCGGGTGGACATGAGTGCGGTGTGCAACGACGGGCGCGAGCGGGTGGTGCGGGGCTTTAGCGTCATCTTCTACGAGATCCCGAAAGGCAACATCGCCGCCTACTACCCGGAGACCAACCCCCTGGTGGCCATCGAGAGCATAGGGGAGGGCTCTTTCACCCCCACCTCCAAATCGGTGCCCGTACTGGTGACCCCGAGCGCCGCCTCGGTCGAGAGCCTGGCCGTCACGCTCTGATTCCTCATATGGATACCGTCCGACCCCTGCCATGGCAGGGGTTTTTTATGGCCGGGCGGTGCCCGGCAAAGCCTGGGCCGATCAGCCCAGGGCCACCACCACGCAGTTTCGGCCCTGGTTCTTGGCATCATAGAGCGCCTTGTCCGCCTCCTTGAGCACGGCGGCGATGCTGGTGGCATCCGCTCCCCAGTGGGCGACGCCGAGGGAGATGGTGATGTGGCCAGCTACCTCCATGTCGTGGCTCGCCACCCGGGTACGCAGGCGCTCGGCGATCTTCTGCGCCTGTGCAAGGGAGACCCCGGGCAGCAGCAGCAGGAACTCTTCGCCGCCGCTTCGACACAAGGCGGCATCGGAACGCAGATCCTGCTGCATCAGGGTGGCGAGGGAGACGATGACGGCATCCCCCACGTCGTGACCGAAGCGGTCGTTGATGGCCTTGAAGTGATCGATGTCCAGGGCAATCACCGTCAGGGGCTGACGCTCGACCTCGTACTCGTCCAACATCTGCTGCATGGCCCGGCGGTTGAACAGGCCCGTCATGGGGTCGGTGTGGCTGTCGGTGTGCAGCTTGTTGATCTTGGTGTTGAGCAGCCCCAGCCCCTTGAGGATGGCCTGCTTCAACTGGGCTGCTTCGAAATACCAGGCGCGGATCCCCGAGATGCTGGTGGCGGCCCCTTGCTGATCCATGAGTCCGGCCCGGTTGGCCAGTTGTCGCAGGGGTCTGGCGATGATGGTGGCCGAGAGCCAGATGACGAAAAGAATGAAGAGGGTGACCGGGATCATCCCCTTGAGGATCTCCAGCATCTGTTCATCCAGGCCGGCCAGGGTGGCGCTGCGGGGGCGCTGGGCCACTATCCCCCAGCCTGCGTCCGCCACCGGGGCAAAGCCTGCCAGCATCTCGCTGCCCCGGGAGTTGAGCACGCTTTGCGCGCCATCCTGCCCCTTGAGTACCGCATCCACCACCCGGTTCTTGCCAATCTTCTGGCCGAGGCGCTCCGGGTTCGGGTGGTAGATGAGGGTGCGCTGGCGGTCCACCACATAAAGATAAGAACCATCCTGGTAGTAGTGCTGCCCCAGCAGGCTGGAGAGCACGCTGGCGGACTCCAGATAGATGGTGCCGGCTACATAGCCGAGGTAGCGCTTGTCTGCCGAGAAGATGGGGTGGGAGAGGCTGATGAGGTAGTTGCCAGTGAGGGAAACCAGGGGATCCGCGATGAGGGGCTGCTGGCTTGCCAGGGTCCGGCTCGCATTGGCCGAGGTGAGCTTGACCCCTTTCACATGCAATGCCTCGGGAGAGACGGCGACGATGACGGAGTCGG
Organism: Aeromonas sp. QDB30; assembly: GCF_027707645.1. Lineage (NCBI taxonomy): Bacteria > Pseudomonadati > Pseudomonadota > Gammaproteobacteria > Aeromonadales > Aeromonadaceae > Aeromonas > Aeromonas sp. QDB30. Next base: position 77,920 of record NZ_JAPCIY010000006.1, read on the forward strand.
TGTTCACGATGGCCACCGAGTTGAAGGTGTTGGTCTGCTGGCGCAACTGGCCTGCCACCTCCTCGAGTCCATGGAGGTCGTTGCCCTGCAGCAAGGGGGCGAGCCGGGCCGCGCCATAGGCCAGCTGTCCCTGGGCCGAGCGCAGCATGGTCTCGGTGGAGGCGGCGAGCTTGGTGGCATAGACCCGGTTTGCCTCCAGGGTGCTGTCGATGAGCAGTTGTCTTTGTGCCTGATAGATGGCGTAAAAGCTGTTGCCAAAGGTAGCCAGCACGCCGATGACGGCCAGCGCAAGGATGAGGCGATGCAAATCAAACCTCAGCAGCCAGTGAGAGTGCATGAACGAAACGGATCCTTGTCGTGGCGTCGGGGCAGTGCGGCAATTTTAAGGGGGGTGACCGCCCAATGCCATCGTTAATGTGATTCTCGAATGGTTCCCTTTCATGGCGTGTCCCGGGCGGCAGCCCCGTCCCCTGTCGTCATGAGGCCGGTGAGGGCGGGATCCGCCAGCTCCGCCACCGTCTGCCAGAAGGGGGCGACGAGGGGATTGTCGTTGCCCGGCGGGCGAATGAGCCCGATGATCCAGCTCGCGTCGGCCTCCTCGAGGGGCAGGGTCAGCACATCGGGATGCTCAATGGTGGTGGAGGAGGGGACCAGGGTCCAGGCGATGCCGGCCGCCGCGGTGGCGATGCCGGCGGCGAAGTCGTTGACGTACTGGATGTCCTGGAAGCGCAGCCCGCTCTGGGCCAGATAGTGCACGAACTGATCGTGAAACGAGGGGGCCTTGTCCCGGCGCAGGATGGCGAGCGGCTTCTCCTGAAGATCGGCGAGCCCTGCCACCCCCTGATAGCCTGCGGGCAGCACGGCGACGAAATGGGCGCGCACCACGGGCAGCACCGGCCAGCCCTTGGGGGCGGGCAGGCGGCAGAAGCCGAGATCCAGCCGCCCCTCCGCCAGCGCCAGCAACTGGTGATGGGTGGAGAGATCGTTGAGCTCGATGGCGACCCCGGGGCGGCTGGCCCGAAAGCGGGCGATGGCGGCGGGCACCAGCAGCTTGGTGGCGACCCCGAAGCCGATGCGCAGAGTACCCGCGTGGCCCGCCAGCACGTCGCGGGCGCTGCGGGCGAGCTGTTCGCTCTGGGCCACCAGGGTGCAGGCGTCGGCGTAGAGGGCGCGCCCGAGCACCGTCAGCCGGGTGCTGCCGGCGTTGCGCTCGAACAGCTCGCCGCCAAGGTCCGCCTCCAGCCGGCGGATCTGCTTGCTCAGGGCCGACTGGGTGACGTGCTGGCGCGCCGCCGCCTGACCAAAGTGCAATACCTCCCCCAGGGTGACGAAGGCTTTCAGGTCTCTTAACTCCATGGTGTCTCGCTTGATTCCAGATAGGAATGATAGGTGGCCATATTTGTCATTGGACGGAATTCTAGAAGTGTTGGATGCTGGTGCCAACTCATTTCGGGCCCCTGTACGGGGTCGACGTATCACGGGATGGCCCCCGCCATCCGCGCAGAAGGAGCAACACCAGATGCATCATCACAAGTTCAACGACTTCCCGAACGGTTTCCTCTGGGGCGCCGCCTCCGCCGCCTATCAGGTGGAAGGGGCCTGGAACGAGGAGGGCAAGGGCCCCTCGGTATGGGACAGCTTTACCAAATTGCCGGGCAAGACCTTTGACGGGAGCAACGGAGACGTGGCGGTGGATCACTACCACAGGGTGGAAGAGGACGTGGCGCTGATGGCCGAGATGGGGCTCAAGGCCTATCGCTTCTCGGTGAGCTGGCCGCGCATCTACCCGACGGGGCGTGGCGAGGTGAACGAGGCGGGGCTCGCCTTCTACGACAGGCTCATCGACGCCCTGCTGGCCCACGGCATCGAGCCGGTGCTGACCCTCTATCACTGGGATCTCCCCCAGGCCCTGCAGGATGAGTACGGCGGCTGGGAAGACAGGCGCATCATCGACGACTTCGAGCGCTATTGCGTGACTCTCTATCAGCGCTTCGCCGGCAAGGTGAAGTACTGGGTGTCCCTCAACGAGCAGAACTACAACCTGACCAACGCCTACCAGCTTGGCACCCATCCTCCCGCGGTGCAGGACAGGAAGCGTTTCTTCGCCGCCAACCACATCGCGTTTCTCGCCAATGCCCGGGTCATCAAGGCGTTTCGCCAGCACGTGCCAAACGGCCTGATCGGGCCGAGCTTTGCATACTCCCCCGCCTATCCGGCCTCCTGCGCCCCGAGCGACATGCTGGCGTTCGAGAATGCCGAGGAGTTCACCAACCTCTGGTGGCTGGATGCCTACTGCTTCGGCCGTTACCCCCAGGCGGCGCTCGCCTATCTGCGGGAGACCGGCGAGGCGCCGGAGATCCTGCCGGGCGATCTCGAGCTCTTGCGCGAAGGCACCCCCGACTACATCGGGGTCAACTACTACTACACCCTGACCTTCACCGACAACCCCCTCGGCGGCCAGACGATGCAGCGCATCAACACCACGGGCAAGAAGGGCACTACGCCCTCCAGCGGCATTCCCGGCCTCTACAAGACGGCCCCCAATCCGCACCTTGAGACCAGCAACTGGGACTGGGCCATCGATCCCACCGGGATGCGCATCGCCCTGCGTCGGCTCTCCTCCCGCTACGCCCTGCCGCTGATGATCACCGAGAACGGCCTGGGGGAGTTCGACAAGCTGGAAGCCGGGGACAGGGTGAACGACGACTACCGTATCGCCTATCTGCACAGCCACCTCAAGGCGTGCCAGGAGGCGATGCAGGACGGGGTCGAGCTGATTGGATATTGCGCCTGGTCCTTCACCGACATCCTGAGCTGGCTCAACGGCTACCAGAAGCGCTACGGCTTTGTCTACGTGGACAGGGACGAGCAGGGAGGGTCTCTTCGTCGCATCAAGAAAGAGAGCTTCCACTGGTACAGCCAGGTCATTGCAAGCGGTGGCAAGACCCTGTAACGGGCCCGGTGCGCCGCACCTCGTCTGCCCAATGCCGGAAGGCCCCCTCATCGGAGGGGGCCTTCCTTGTTTGTGCAGCAGGCAATCATGACCGCCTAGATAAACATGCCGCCCGAGGCTTCGATGCGCTGGGCTGTGATCCAGCGGCAGTCATCGGAGAGCAGGGCGGCGATGGCGCCACCGATGTCGTCGGGCTGACCCACCCGGCCAAGGGCGGTCTGGCTCGCGAGAAAGTCGTTGACTCCCTTGTTGTCGCGCACCACGCCGCCGCCAAAATCGGTCTCGATGGCGCCGGGGGCCAGCACGTTGACCGCGATGCCCCTGGGGCCCAGCTCCTTGGCCAGATACTGGGTGAGCACCTCGACGCCCCCCTTCATGGCGGCGTAGGCGGCATAACCCGGCATGGCGAAGCGGGTGAGGCCGGTGGAGAGGTTGAGGATGCGACCGCCGTCTGCCAGGAGGGGCAGGAGCGCCTGGGTCAGGAAGAAGGTCCCCTTGAGGTGGATGTTTAGCAGGGTGTCGAACTGCTGCTCCGTGGTCTGCTCGAAGCTGGCATGAATGCCGATCCCGGCGTTGTTGACCAGGAAGTTGAAATGGGTGCGCTGCCACTCCCGGGCGAGCAGTTGCGTCACCTCCTCTGCAAAGGCCGCGAAGGTGGCGCTCTCGCCCACGTCCAGAGCCAGGGCATGGGCCCGAACGCCGAGGGCGCGGGCCTGGGTCACCACCGCCTCCGCCTCTGCGGCCTGGCTGCGATAGGTGATGATGAGGTCGACGCCTTTGGCGGCGAGGGCCAGGGCCCCGTGCTTGCCAAGGCCGCGGCTGGCCCCGGTGATGAGGGCGATGGGTCTGGTCATGGTATGACTCCTGTCAGGGTGGCGGACACAGGCTCGATACGAGCCGACCGGATCACTGTATTGTTCCTTTTAAACTGGATAAATAGCGTGATAATAGAATCACTGTTCCGTTAATCGAGACAATCAGGCCATGGATCAACTGGATGCGATGAGAGCCTTCGTGCGGGTTGCCGAGCTGGAGAGTTTTACCCGCTGCGCCGAGCAGACGGGCATCCCCAAGGCGACCCTCTCTGCCGCCATCCGTCGGCTGGAGGAGCGCATGGGGACCCGGCTCCTGCTGCGTACCACGCGGCGGGTGCAGCTCACCACGGACGGCCAGCTCTGCTATGCCAGATGCCGGGAGCTTTTGGCGGACATGGAGGAGTTTGACGGCCTGTTTCGCCAGGGGGGGCAGATCTCGGGACAACTGCGGGTCGACATGCCAAGCCGGATGGCCCGTCACCTGGTGATCCCGGCCCTGCCGGACTTTCTGGCGCAGCATCCCGCCCTGCAACTGATGCTGAGCAGCACGGACAGGCGGGTGGATCTGGTGCGCGAGGGGTTTGACTGCGTGGTGCGGGTCGGGGCGCTTGAGCCCTCCAGCCTGGTGGCCAGGCCCCTTGGTCACTATCGCCAGATCAACTGTGCCAGCGCAGGCTACCTGGCTCGCCACGGGGTGCCCCGCACCCTTGGGGATCTGGCGGGCCACCGGCTGGTGCACTATGGTTCCGGGTTTGGTGCCGGGCAGGGGCGCAGCGAGCCCGGCTTTGAATACCTGGCGGAAGATGGCCACCGCGCCCTGCTGCCCATGGCGGGGGCCCTCATGGTCAATGACAGCGAGACCTACCTGGCGGCGGCGCTGGCGGGGCTTGGCATCATCCAGATGCCGCGGGTGGGGGTCGAATCCCTGCTCGCGGGGGGCGAGCTGGTGAGCATCCTGCCCCAGTGGCAGCCGCCGCCGCTCCCCATCCACGCCCTCTATGCCCATCGCCGCCAACTGGCCCCCAGGGTCCAGCTCTTCATCCACTGGCTGGCGGGGTTGCTCGCCGCCCATCTCGGGGGCGCCTCAGAGGCGGCTGCGCCTTGAGCGAAACTCCCTCGGCGAGAGGGCAAACTCCTCGCGAAAGAAGCGGGTAAAGCTGCTCTGGCGGGCAAAACCCAGGCGCTCCCCCACTGTCTGCAGGGGGAGGGCGGGATCCTGCAACAGGCGGCAGGCCTCCTCCCGGCGCACCCGCTCCAGCAGGCCCGAGAAGTGGCACCCTTCCTCCCGCAGATGGCGGTTGAGGGTCCAGCGGGTCAGTTTGAGGTGCTCGCACACCCCATCGAGCAGAGAGGAGGCCTCGGCGCTCTCTTGCCACAGCTGCTGGCGGATGAGTGTCATCACCCTGTCCCGGTAGCGGCTGCTTGGGCGAAGCTGGGCCATCTGCCGGTCGAGCTCCCCGAGCAGCAGGGGTTGCAGGGGCAGGTTGCACTGCCCGTGGGCGAGATCGAGCAAGGCGGCGGGAAAGCGCAGCTCGAAGTCCGCCCCCTGTTGCAACCGCCCTTCCAGCCAGCCTGCCAGCTCACGCCACAGCCTGGGGCGTACCGGGGTGGGCAGCACCAGCAGCCCCTGGCCCGGGTGGTAGAACTGGAGCAGGGCATAGAGGTGGCAGAGGTTGGCCAGGCTGCTCAGGGCGATGACGTCCGGGTGATCGGACTCCGAGTGGTAGCTGATCCTGGCCTGCCCCTCTTCTTCTTGCAGGCGGATCTCGTCGCTCTCGCCGATGAGGGGGCGGTAGGCGAGGAAGAAGTGCAGGGCCTGGCGAAGGGTGGCGGCGTTGCAGCACAGGCTCGCCAGCGACATGAAGTCGGCAAAGAGGCCAGGGAGGGCGGGGGGCGTCCAGTCGAGGGCCAGATCCACGTGGGGGGCTGCCCCGGCCAGCAGCCGGAAGTGGCGCCCGGTGTCGAGCCGCCCCTGGGGGATCAGCAGCTCTTCGTGAGCGATGCCGCAGGGGTGCAGGAGGGCAGCAGGATCCCGCCCGCGGGCCTGCCAGTGGTTGAGGCAGTGCAGGGCAATCCGGTTGGAGACGGTCTTCACGGCAAAAATCCTTGTCAGCGGTGGCCCACCATCATCGGCCAACGGCGGCGGATTGCCGTGAGCCAGCGCCGCTTTCATGTTTCAGATTTGTAACCAAGGGTAACCCTGCAACCCTTTTCACACTTTTCAATCCTGCTCCCAACCGGCAACTTCCTGCACCCGACGGGCAAGTGAGAGGGGCCGCTTTTGCATAGAGTGGCGACTCCTACACACACAAGGAAGATAACAACAATGAAACACCACTCGCTCTCCCGAACCCGTGTCGCCCTCGCCATCGGGGCCCTGCTGCTGGCAGGGTGCAACGACAACGATTCCACCCCCAAGCCCGAGCAGCCCGTTCTGGGCCACCGCACCGTCACCCTCATCGAGCAGGACGGCCTGCAATTCAAGGATCTCGATGGCAGCGGCACCCTGACCCCCTACGAGGACTGGCGCCTCGGCGCCGCCGAGCGGGCCCGGGATCTGGTGGGCAGGCTCACCCTGGCCCAGAAGGCAGGGCTGATGATGCACGGCACCCTGGTGCTGGACGGGGCGGGGCGGGTGAACCTCGCGGCCATGGACAAGATGCTGCGCGAGGACGGGGTCAACACCTTCATCACCCGCATGGCCGGTGATCCGGCGGCCATCGCCGCAGACAACAACACCCTGCAGGCCCTGCTGGAAGGGGTGGGATTCGGCATCCCCATGACGGTGAGCACGGATCCCCGCAACCACTTCACCCATGATCCGAACGCCACCAGCATCGGTGCCGGGGCCTTCTCCCAGTGGCCCGAGACCCTGGGGCTGGCCGCCATCGGCGATGCTGCCCTGGTGCAGCGCTTTGGCGACATCGCCCGTCAGGAGTACCGTGCCGTCGGCATCCACGAGGCCCTCTCGCCCCAGGCGGATCTCGCGACCGAGCCGCGCTGGGGCCGCATCAACGGCACCTTCGGGGAAGACAACCTGCTCGCCAAGTCCCTGGTCAAGGCCTACATCGAGGGCTTCCAGCAGGGGAGCGAGGGGATAGGCAAGGAGAGCGTGGTCACCGTGGTCAAGCACTTCGCCGGGGCCGGTCCCCAGAAGGACGGGCTGGATGCCCACAACCCCTGGGGCAAGGAGCAGGTCTACCCCGGCGGCCAGTTTGCTTACCACCTGGTGCCCTTCGAGGGTGCCTTCGAGGCCAGGGTGGCCGCCGTGATGCCCTATTACGCCATGCCCCTGGGCCTGACCCAGGATGGGCAGCCCGTCGAGGAGGTGGGGTTTGGTTTCAACCGCCAGATCATCACGGATCTGTTGCGGGGCCACTTCAAGTTTGACGGCGTGGTGCTGAGCGACTGGGGCATCGTCAATGACTGTGACAGCCGCTGCGAGCAGGGGCTGACCCAGGATGAAGTCAATGCCGGGGTGAGCCCCTGGACCGTGCCCTTTGGCATGTCCTGGGGCGTGGAGAAGCTCACCAAGGCCGAGCGTTATGCCAAGGCCATCGACGCCGGGGTGGATCAGTTCGGTGGCGTGGAAGATCCGGCTCCCCTGCTGGCGGCGGTGCAGAGCGGTCTGGTGACCGAGGCGGCCATCACCACTTCGGCCGAGCGGATCCTGGCCCAGAAGTTTGCCCTCGGGCTCTTCGAGAATCCCTATGTGGATGCCGAGGCCGCGGTGGCCCTGGTGGGCAAGGCCGAGTTCCAGCAGGAGGCCCAGGCCGCCCAGGCGGCGTCTCACGTGCTGCTGAAGAACGAGGGGGCCCTGCTGCCGCTGAAGGCGGACGGCAAGCGGGTCTATCTGCACAATGTCAACGCCGAGGTGGCCAGGGCCAACGGCTATACGGTGGTGACGAACCTGGCCGACGCGGAGCTTGCCATCGTGCGGGTCAACGCCCCGGGCGAGCAGGACCCCCGCTTCCCGTTTGGCAGCATCCACTTCGGCCAGCTCGGCTTTGCCAGCAATGCTCAGGTGGTGCAGGAGACGGCCCACGAAGGGGTCTACCGCGGCGCGGATGACTATGCCGCCATCCAGGCCATCGAGCAGGCCGGGGTGCCCCTGGTGCTCTCCGTCTATCTGGACAGGCCCGCCATCCTGACCGAGGTGGCCCCGGCGGCCCGGGTGCTGCTCGCCAACTTCGGCGCCCTGGATCAGGCCCTGTTCGATGTCATGAGCGGCACCCAGAAGGCACGTGGCAAGCTCCCCTTCGAGCTGCCCTCGAGCTGGCAGGCGGTGCTGGCCCAGTCCCCGGACGTGGCCAAGGACTCACAAAGCCCGCTCTATCCCTACGGGGCCGGTCTGGCCTATTGACGGACAGGGATGTTCTGTCTCTCATCAAGGCGCCTTCGGGCGCCTTTTCCATTGCCCCCATCGACAATCCCGGTTTGGCGCAAGGGGTTGGCTTGGGCATAATGGCGCCCCGGCAACGGGTGCGGTGGCCAGTGTGGCAGGCACCCGGTCACAGTGCACAGGAGATGAGATGAAATTTATCGGAGCCCACGTCAGTGCGGCGGGCGGGGTGGAAAACACCATCGCCCGGGCCAAAGCCATCGGGGCCAACGCCTTCGCCCTGTTTACCAAGAATCAGCGCCAGTGGCAGGCGGCGCCCCTCTCCGAGGCCAGTATTCGCGCCTTCAAGGCCGCCTGCGAGAAGGAGGGCTTTCGTCCCGAGCAGATCCTGCCCCACGACAGCTACCTCATCAACCTGGGTCATCCCGACCCCGACGCCCTCGCCAAGTCCCGGGATGCGTTTCTGGACGAGATGAAGCGCTGCGAGCAACTGGGGCTGTGCTACCTGAACTTCCACCCGGGCAGCCATCTCAAGCAGATCCCCGAGGCGGTGAGCCTCAAGCTCGTGAGCGAGTCCATCAACTGGGCGCTGGAGCGCAGCGAAGGGGTGACGGCGGTGATCGAGAATACCGCCGGCCAGGGCACCAACCTCGGCTGGTCGTTCGAGCACCTGGCCACCCTCATCGACGGGGTAGAGGACAAGAGTCGGGTCGGCGTCTGCTTTGACACCTGCCACGCCTTCGCCGCCGGTTACGATCTGCGTACCCCCGAGGGGTGCGAGGCGGTGTTTGCCGACTTCGACCGCATCGTGGGGTTCGAGTACCTCAAGGGGATGCATATCAACGGCGCCAAGTGTACCTTCGGTAGTCGGGTCGACCGTCACCACAGCCTGCGGGAGGGCAACCTCGGCGAGGCGGTGTTCCACCACATCATGAACGACGACCGTTTCGACGGCATCCCGCTTATCCTCGAGACCATCGACGAGTCCATCTGGGGCGAGGAGTTAAGCTGGCTGCGCAGCCTGGCCGGGAGCCCGCGCCCGGCGTGATGCCGGGGTCCACCATTGGGTAGCAAGGAGAGACGATGCACGACGAGACAAGGGCGCCCCTGCGCTTTGGCATTGCCGGGGCGGGGGCCATCGCCCGGCGTTTTTGCCGCGATGTGAACGGGCACGCCAGGGGAGCCGAGGTGGTGGCCATCGCCGCCCGGGACCAGGGACGGGCGGACGAGTTCGCCCGGGATCTGGGGCTGCCCCACGCCTATGGCAGCTATGAGGCCCTGGCCGCCAGCCCCGAGGTGGAGGCCGTCTATGTGGCGGTCATCCACCCGGAGCACGCGGGCCTGGTGAGGCAGATGCTGCTGGCGGGCAAGCACGTACTGGTGGAAAAACCGGCGGTGACCCGGGTGGCGGATTGGGACGCCCTGGTGGCGCTCGCCCACGCACGGGGCCTGCTGCTGCTCGAGGCCATGAAGGTGATGTGCTTCCCCGCCATGCGCGCCCTGTTGCAGCGCCTGCCCCTGCTGCCGCCGCCGCGCGAGCTGCGGGCGGCGTTCGGTTCGACCCAGCCCAGGGTGGGCAAGCTGTTCGATCCTGCCCTCGACGGCGGCGCCGCCTGGGACGTGGGGGTCTATCCCCTCTGGCTCCATGCCGCCCTCTGCCATCGGCTGGGGCTGGGCTGCCCCGCCCCCGAGGTGACGCTGACGCGGGCTCCGGGGGAGGTGGATCTCACCGCCAGCTTCACGTTCGATGAGCCGTTTCGGGCCGAGCTCGGGGCCTCCATCATCGAGGATCTCGAGCGGGAAGCGTCCTTGTCCGGGGAGGGGTGGCGCCTGGTCATCGAGGGCAAGTGGTGGAATCCCCAGCACATTCGCTGGCAAGGGGGGCCTGCCCCCGTCATCTGGCCGGCGGACATCTATCTGCCGGTGGAGGGGGGCGGCATGCAGCACGAGGCGGATCACTTCGCCGATTGCCTGCGCCACCGGCTGCTGGACTCCCCCTGGGTGCCCCAGGCCGTGACCCGGCAGGTGCTCGGCTGGATTGAAGGGGGACTCGCCGGCTGAGGCCGGGGAAGGGCTGAGGGTCGAGGGGAGCATCGGCTGAACGACAAGGGCGCCAATGGCGCCCTTGTCGTATCCGAAGGGGTTCTCACGCCAGGGTCTGGGCGCGGCAGAAGGCCAGGAAGCGGCGCAGGGCGGCGGAGTGGAACTTCTGCTTGTGCCAGACGAGGGAGAGCTGGCGGGGGAAGCGGCGACTCGGGGTGAGGGCAACCAGGCGCCCCTGTGCCAGCCGATCCGCCACCGCGAGGCGGGAGATGAAGGAGATGCCGAGCCCCTTCTCCACCGCCAGCATCACCGCCTCCAGGGTATTGAGCTCTATCCCCGCCTGCCAGCGGGGCAGGTGGGGCTGGAGCTGCTGCTCGAACTGCTCGCGGCTGCCGGATTGCGCCTCGCGCAGCACCCAGGTTTCCCCGGCAAGCCGGCGCAGGGGCAGCTCGAGCTGATCCGCCAGGGGGTGACCGGGGGCGGCGATGATGAGCATCTCGTCCTCCAGCCAGGGTTCGCTCACCAGGTCCGGGTGGTGGTTCTCCCCCTCGATGAGGGCGAGATCCAGTTCGAAGTGGGCGAGGGCATGGCACAGGAGGTGGGTGTTGGCGATGGTGACCCTGGGGGCGACCCCCAGCTCCTGGGCCCCCTCCGCCAGCAGGGCGGGCAGCAGGTAGTTGCCGATGGTCTGGCTGGCCCCGAGGTGCAGCTGGCCGCTCGGCTCGGCATCGGGGCTGAAGAGCTGCTCTATCTCCTGCATCCGGGTCAGCAGCTCCTCGGCGGCCGGTTGCAGCAGGCGCCCCTCGCTGTTGAGCTGAAGCCTCGGGTGCACCCGATCGAACAGGGGCGTGGCGAGCTGGCGCTCCAGCTCCTGCAGCGACTGGGAGACGGCCCCCTTGCTCAGGCAGAGTTCATTGGCGGCGCCCCCCAGGTTGCCGTGGCGGGCGATGGTGGCAAACACCTTGAGTTGTTGCAGGGTGAGCTTCATATCGTTTGATTTTCCTAAACGCTAAGTTCAATTCATTTAGATATCGTAAACGATAGACCCCCTTTATCCTATGCCCATCGTCATCATCAAGAGGGTATCCGCCATGATCGCAAGAACCCGCCGCTCCCTGGCCGCCGCCCCGACCCCCATGGCCGGTCTGGCACTCGGGATCGCCAGCCTCGGCTGGTGCTGGGAAAATGCCGGTCAGTTCGATGGCCGTCTGCAACTGCTGGGGGCCGCCATCGCCGCCGTGCTGCTCCTCGTCCTGACCTTCAAGTTCCTGATCCACCCGCGCCTGCTGTGGCAGGATCTCGCCCATCCCGTGGTGGGCAGCGTGGTGCCCACCTACGCCATGGGGACCATGGTGGTCTCCAAGGCGGTCGGCCTGCTCGCCCCGACCCTGGGGCAGGGGCTCTGGCTGTTTGCGGTCATCATCCACCTCGTCTTCCTCACCACCTTCGTCTGGCACAGGGCCAGAGCGTTTGAAATCCATCACATGGTGCCGAGCTGGTTCGTGCCGCCGGTGGGGATCATCGTGGCTGACGTGGCCTACCCGGGCGGTCCCTTCGCATCCCTGGCCACCGGCCTGCTCTGGTTCGGCATGGCCTGTTACGGCCTGATGCTGCCGCTGATGCTCTATCGCCTCATCTTCAGCCACGAGGTGCCGGATGCCGCCAAGCCAACCATCGCCATCCTGGCCGCCCCGGCGAGCCTGTCGCTGGCCGGCTACCTCACCGTGAGCCAGGACCCCTCCCTGCTGCTGGTGGCGGTGCTGCTCGGGATCGCCGTGCTGATGACCGGCATCATCTACCTGGCCTTCATCAAGCTGCTGCGCCTGCCGTTCTCGCCGGGTTACGCCGCTTTCACCTTCCCCCTGGTGATCGGGGCCACCGCCCTGTTCAAGGTGAGTCACCTGCTGTCGCAGTGGCCACAGGCGGCCCGTTATGCCGAGCAGCTCCATCAGCTGGCCTATCTGGAGCTGGGGGTGGCCACCCTGGTGGTGGGTTACGTGGCCCTGCGTTACCTGATGTTCTTCCTGCCGGTCGTGCAGGATGACCTGCCGGGGCAGCCTGCACGCCGCTAGGCACAAGGTTTTCATCCCCCCTCGTCATCGACCCCGCCCGTGCGGGGTCTGCCGTTCGTGATGCAGTGACGCAGAGGGGAATCAAATGAAGCAGATTAATTTTGTCAATCCGTGAAGTGGCTTAAATAGTTGCCCATACAGGCGACATTCAGTTGGCGTTAACTGGTAATACCTGTCACGATACGCGCCACTTTATCTTCCCATTGTTTTGTCGTGCCCCATGTCCTCATCTGATCCCGTGTTTGACGCCCGATTCCAGCCTCGTCTGCTGCACCCCCGTTACTGGTTGAGCTGGCTCGCCCTCGGCGCCATCGGTGTGCTCGCCTTCGTGCCCCCGCGCTGGCGGGATCGCCTGGCCGATGCTCTGACGCCCCTGGTATGCGCCATCTCGAAGAAGCAGATCTACATCGCCAGGACCAACCTCGCCATCTGCTTCAAGGAGAAGAGCGAGGCCGAGCGGGAGGCCATCCTGATGACCTCCATCCGGGTCGGCCTCAAGAGCCTGCTGGGCTTTGGCGAGTTCACCTGGCGCAGCCCCGCCCACGTGATGGGGCGGATCCAGGTCAGCGGCTGGGAACATATCGAGGCGGAGCAGGCCGCTGGCCGACCGGTGATCCTGGTGGTGCCCCACAGCTGGCCCATCGATGCGGCGGGCTACTACTTCGCCCAGCGGGGCCTGCCCATGTGCACCATGATGAAGAGCGCCCGCAACCCGGTGTTCGACTGGCACATCAACGGCGCGCGGGCCCGGCACGGCTGCCGCGTCTATGAGCGCAGCGCCGGCATCAAGCCGGTGATCAAGGCGGTGAAATCCGGTCTGAGCTTCTTCTATCTGCCGGATCAGGATCACGGCCGGGAGGCGAGCCTGTTTGCCCCCTTCTTCAACCACCCCAAGGCGACGTTGCCGGCCCTGCCACGGCTGGTGAAGCTGACCGGTGCCCGGGCCCTGCCGGTGCTGGCCTGCTATGACGAGCAGGCGCACGGCTACCGGCTGGAGGTCGAGGCTCCCTACGCCGACTACCCGAGCGCGGATCTGATGGCGGATACCTGCCGCATGAACGACAGCGTGGAGCGCCAGCTCTGCCGCCACCCGGGCCAGTACATGTGGTTCCTCAAGATCTTCGACACCCGTGAGGATCAGGTGGGGCCGGATGGCCTCTACGAAGAGGGGATCCGGCGCATCCGCCGGGGCCTTGCTCCTCATCCCTGAGCCTTGCGCTCACCCGGTGCAAAAATGTGGCCCCAAGCGGGCCACTTTTTATTTCTAACTTGTCTGATCAGTGACTTGGCGCGGTGGCGCTGTGCAGGGCAGGGTAGAAAAAGTTGTCAGGATCACTAAAATGACGGTCTGTTTTGATGATTCGATGGCGACCATGTCCGCACAAGATCCGGTGTTTGATACCTCTTTTCATCCGCGCCTGCTGCACCCCCGTCTATGGGGCAGCTGGCTGGCCGTCGCCCTGCTCTCCCTGCTGGCCTGGGTGCCGGCAAGGGCACGGGACAAGCTGGCCGACTACCTGGCCCCCCTGCTGCTGCGCGTCTCCACGAAGCAGGCCTACATCGCCGACACCAACCTCAAGATCTGCTTCCCCCATCTCGACGAGGCGGGCCGTCAGGCCCTGCTGCTGAAATCCATCCGGGTGGGGCTCAAGACCTTCCTGGGCTTTGGCGAGCTGACCTGGCGCAGCCCCGACTTCCTCAAGGGGCGCGTCAAGGTGAGCGGCTGGGAGCACGTGGAAGCGGAGCGGGCAGCCGGTCGCCCCATGATCTTCGTGGTGCCCCACACCTGGGCGGTGGACATGATTGGCCGCTACTTCCCCCTCCAGGGGATCAAGATGTGCACCATGATGAAAAGCCCCAAGGATGCGGTGTTCGACTGGTATATCAACCGCGAGCGCAGCAAGGGCGGGCGTATCTACGAGCGCAGCGTCGGCATCAAGCCCGCCATCAAGGCCCTGCGCAGCGGCGACAGCTTCTTCTATCTGCCGGATCAGGATCACGGCCGGGAGGCGAGCCTCTTCGTGCCCTTCTTCAACCACCCCAAGGCGACCCTGCCGGCCCTGCCCAAGCTGGTGAAGCTGACCGGTGCCCGCGCCGTGCCCATTCTGGCCTGCTACGACGAGGATCAGGGGGGCTACCGGCTGGAGATCGAGGCGCCGTTCGACCCTTATCCCACCGCGGATCTGGTGGCGGACGTCAACCAGATGAACCGCATGGTGGAGCAGCAGCTTGGCCGCTTCCCCGAGCAGTACATGTGGTTTCTCAAGATCTTCGAAACCCAGGAGCACGATCAGGGCGAGGACGGTCTCTACGAGGCGGGGATCCGCCGCATCCGCCAGGGGCTGCCACCGGAACCTTGATCGACACGGCCCCCTTGCGGGCCGTTTCTGACAGGGGTGGCAGGCCACCAGCAAACAGGTGCAAACAAGGTGCAAAAATAGGGTAAAAGGGCGGTCATGAAAATTCCAAATCGAATCCAACCTCTGGTTGATGACGGCCTGGTGGACGATGTCATCAGCCGGCTGATGAGCGGCAAAGAGGCCGACGTCTATGTGGTGCGCTGCGGCGACGAGATCCGCTGCGCCAAGGTCTACAAAGAGGCGTCAAAGCGCAGCTTCAAGCAGGCCGTGGTCTATCAGGAAGGGCGGCGGGTACGCAGCAGCCGCGATGCCCGCGCCATGGAGAAGGGCTCCAAGTACGGTCGCAAGCAGCACGAAGAGGTGTGGCAGAACACCGAGGTGGATGCCCTGTTCAAGCTGGCGGCGGCCGGGGTGCGGGTGCCCAGGCCCTATGTCTGCCTCGATGGCGTGCTGCTGATGGAGCTCATCACCGACGCCGACGGCAACGTCGCTCCCCGTCTCAACGACGTGGCCCTGACCCGTGAGCAGGCTCTGGTGGATCATGGCAAGGTGATCCGCTACGTGGTGCGCATGCTCTGCGCCGGGCTCATTCACGGGGATCTCTCGGAGTTCAACGTGCTGGTGGACGAAGAGGGGCCCGTCATCATCGACCTGCCCCAGGTGGTGGATGCCGCCGCCAACAACCAGGCCAGGGCCATGCTGGAGCGGGATGTCGACAACATGCGCAACTACTACGGCATGTATGCCCCCGAGCTGCTCAAGACCCGGTATGCCCGGGAGATGTGGTCCTTGTTCGAGGATGGCAAGCTGGGCCCCGAGACCGAGCTCACCGGCCTGTTCGAAGAGAGCCGGGAGGCCATCGATCTGGATGGCGTGCTGCACGAGATAGAGAGTGCCCAGGAGGAGGCCATGGCCCGCCGGGCCAGGTTGCAGGCGGAGCAGGAAGAGGAGTCCTGACGGGCCTTCATTCCAATCAACAAGAGCGCCATGGGCGCTCTTTTGTTTTGGAACTCTGGCTCAGAGTCCGGTCAGGGGCGGTGCCTTGAGACGGGGCCCCTGGTAACCCGTCACCTCGCCAAAGCGCGGATGACCGCTCTCCCAGTCGGCGGCGGCGGTGCGAATGGCCTCCTTGTCGACGCTCACGAAGTTCCACCAGATCTGCAGCGGTCTGGGCAGGGGCTCGCCGCCGATGAGCAGCAGCCGGGCGCCCGGGCGCAGGGTCAGCGCCACCTCCCGGTTGCCGGGGGGCAGGTAGAGCAGCTGCTCCGGGGCCAGGGCCTCCCCTGCGACGATGGTCTCCCCCGCGAGGGGAAAGAGGCCGTGCTCGAAGGCGAGGTCCAGGGGGAGGGTGATCTCGCCTCCCTCGGGGGCGTGCAGATCCAGCCCCAGAATGGGGGAGAAGTGCAGGGTGGGGGCGCGCTGGCTGCCGTGCTCGCCGATGAGCAGGGTGAGGGTGATCTCCCCTTGCTGCCAGCGGGGGAGCGTCGGGTAGTGATCGAAGCGGGGCGGGGTATGCTGATCCGCCTCGGGCAGGGCTATCCAGAGCTGGGCGGCGTGCAGATCGGGCTGGTTCGGGACCGACTCCTCGGTGTGGGCGATGCCCCGTCCTGCGGTCATCAGGTTCACCTGGCCCGGACGGATCACCTGCTTGCTGCCCAGGCTGTCCCGGTGGAGGATCTCCCCCTCCAGCATCCAGGTGAAGGTCTGCAGGGCGATGTGGGGGTGGGGCCCCACATCCATGCCGGGGGCGCCGGGGGCAAAGCGGGTCGGGCCGATATGATCGAGAAAACACCAGGGCCCGATGGTGCGCCGCTCCTTGACCGGGATGGCGCGAGCCACCGGGATGCCGCCCACATCGGTGAGGCGGGAGGCAATGCGTTGCCACTGTTGTGTCATGGGGTGCTCCTTGTCGAGGAAAAGGTTGGCGCGCGCGCAGGCCGCAGCGTCTGCCGGGAGTTGGACATGCCGTCTCGCCCGGTGCCGGTGAGTGATGTCGAGGTTACTATGCCCCAATCCGGCGCCGGATGGCAAAGACGGGGCACAGCGCCTGCCCTGAGGGCCCAGCCCGGCAATTGCAGCCGGGTACTGTATGAACGTACAATACTCCCATCCCACTCTTGAGCCCGACCACCTGCATGACCGACATCCAGCCCCTCCCTCCCGTGACCCCGCCGCTCGACGGCTTCATCCTGACCCGCCATGGTCGGGATGTGCAGGGGCGTACCGAGATCGTGATGTGGCTCTGGAGCGCACAGGGACCGGTACGGGTGGTGG
This sequence comes from Aeromonas sp. QDB30, assembly GCF_027707645.1. NCBI lineage: Bacteria > Pseudomonadati > Pseudomonadota > Gammaproteobacteria > Aeromonadales > Aeromonadaceae > Aeromonas > Aeromonas sp. QDB30. The sequence goes on from NZ_JAPCIY010000006.1 coordinate 94,779, forward strand.
TGCCGGGGCAGGAGCCGGTCTTCTTCCTGCCGGAACGCCACCTGGAGGAGGCGGCAGAGCTCTTCAAGGGGGCCGGGGTGAGGGGGCGTTTTCGCCGCCTCCCCATGCACACCTTCGAGGGGAGCCGGGTGGTGGGCTGCTACTTTGCCACCCTGAGCGCCTTTCACCGCGCCATCGAGCTGCTGCTCATCCGCGGATTGGAGCACTTCGAGGCGGATATCCGCCTGCCCGAGCGCTTTCTCATGGAGCGCTTCATCACCGCCGGGATGCGCTTTGACGGCAAGGCGAGGCGAAAGGGGGGCAGGCAGGGTTACTGGGAGGTAAACGAGGCGCGCTGTGCGCCGCAGGCGGTGACGCCGACCCTCTCCTGGGTCTCCCTGGACGTGGAGTGCGCCATGGATGGCACCCTCTTCTCGGTGGGGCTCCATAGCGAAGAGGACGCGCGGGTCATCATGATTGGTGCCCCGGAGCCGGGCTCGCAGGACTGGGAGACCCACGTCGAGTGGGTGGCGGACGAGCCCGCCCTGCTCGCTGCCCTGGAGGGCTGGTTCAGCCTGCACGATCCCGATCTCGTCATCGGCTGGAACGTGGTGAATTTCGACTTTCGCCTGCTGCTGCGCCGCGCCGAACTCCACAAGCGGTGGTTGCGGCTCGGGCGCGGGCGGGAGCTCTGCTTCTGGCGCTCGTCCCGAAACGACCCCCAGAGCGGCAACGTCATCATCCCGGGGCGCATGGTGCTGGACGGCATCGATACCCTCAAGAGCGCCACCTGGCAGTTCCCGAGCTACAGCCTGGATGCGGTGGCGAGCGAGCTGCTCGGGCGGGGCAAGGACATCGAGGACGTGGCCAACCGGGGGGAGAAGATCACCGAGCTGTTCCACTCCGACAAGGAGGCGCTGGCCCGCTACAACCTGGAAGATTGCAGGCTGGTGTGGGAGATCTTCGATTTCTGCCACCTCATCCCCTTCGCCATCGAGCGCGCCTCCCTCACCGGTCTTGAGCTCGACCGGGTGGGCGGGTCGGTGGCGGCGTTCACCAACCTCTATCTGCCACGGCTGCACCGCGGTGGCTATGTGGCGCCCAACCTGCCGGCAGACGGCGGGCTCGCAAGCCCCGGCGGCTATGTGATGGACTCCAAGCCGGGGCTCTATCGCCACGTGCTGGTGCTCGACTTCAAGAGCCTCTATCCCAGCATCATCCGCACCTTCTGCATCGACCCCATGGGGCTGGTGGAGGGGCTCAAACACCCGGATAACGCCATTCCAGGCTTTCGCGGCGCCCTGTTCTCCCGAACCCGCCACTTCCTGCCGGATCTCATCGCCACCCTCTGGGCGGCGCGGGATCGGGCCAAGGCCGCCAGTAACAAGGCCCTCTCCCAGGCCATCAAGATCATCATGAACTCCTTCTACGGGGTGCTGGGGTCGGGGGGCTGCCGCTTCTATGACCCGAGGCTCGCCTCCTCCATCACCTTGCGGGGCCACGGCATCATGCAGCAGACCCGGGAGTGGATAGAGGCAGAAGGGTTCGAGGTGATCTATGGGGATACCGACTCCACCTTCGTGCACCTGGGGAGCGATATCCGTCTCGAACAGGCGGACGAGATTGGCCAGCGACTGGCGAAGATGATCAACGACAACTGGGCCGCGCTGATCAGGCGGGAGTTCGACCTGCCGAGCCATCTGGAGATCCAGTACGAGACCCACTACCGCCGTTTCCTGATGCCCACCATTCGCGGGCTGGAGAAGGGGAGCAAGAAACGCTATGCGGGACTGGTGGGCGAAGGGGAAGGGGAGCACCTGGTGTTCAAGGGGCTGGAGACGGTGCGCACCGACTGGACACCCCTTGCCAAGGCATTCCAGACCCGGCTCTACGAAATGGTGTTCCACGACCAGGATCCCAGCAGTTATGTGCGCACCATGGTGGACGAGACCCGGGCCGGCCGTCACGACGATCTGCTCATCTACCGCAAGCGGCTGCGCCAGAAACTCGAGGAGTATCAGAAGAACGTGCCGCCCCATGTGCGGGCGGCGCGCCTGGCGGATGAGGAGAATCTGCGCCGCGGCCTGCCCCAGCGTTATCAGCACAGGGGCACCATCGCCTACCTGATGACCCTGAACGGCCCCGAGCCTTTGGAGTACCGGCGCAGCGCCGTCGACTACGAGCACTACATCGACAAGCAGCTCAGGCCCATCGCCGACGCCATCCTTCCCTTTGTGGGGGAGTCGTTCGAGCGGATCTGCGGCCAGCAGCTCGATCTCTTCTGACGAAGCGAGGTAAACGCGGCGGCCATGGCACGACAATGGCTGCCCGTGGGCCAGAGGGGACAGGAGGCAGATGACGGGGGAGAGCGGATGTCAGAGCCGACCAATGCAAAAAGCCCGCTATCAAGCGGGCTTTTCAAATCTGGTGCGTCCTAGTGGATTCGAACCACCGACCCCCACCATGTCAAGGTGATGCTCTAACCAGCTGAGCTAAGGACGCAGGGTGCGCAAGGCGACTTTGTGTGTCATTGCAGGGGAGTGGTGGGTTTAATTGGATTCGAACCAACGACCCCTACCATGTCAAGGTAGTGCTCTAACCAACTGAGCTATAAACCCACATCTGTGTTCAACCGAATTCGAACCAACGACATTGCCTACGCCATGTCAAAGTACTGTTCTAACCGACTGAGCTATAAACCCACATCAAATTCATATCTGCAATTTATTCAAACCGTTATGGTGCGTCCTAGTGGATTCGAACCACCGACCCCCACCATGTCAAGGTGATGCTCTAACCAGCTGAGCTAAGGACGCATAACAGGGTTTCGTGATGGTGCGTCCTAGTGGATTCGAACCACCGACCCCCACCATGTCAAGACGATTCACCTAAGTGTACCAATAACATCAAAATCATAGTAAATCAATATAAAACCCAATAAATCAATAGGATGAGCTCGGGCTTCGGCTCGGGCTATGCGAGTTTATGTGGCCTTTTTATTGGATTCATGAACAATATTGGCACAAGATAGGCACAAATACGATGTTTCCAAAGTGACCACCACCTCGGCTGAGGAGAGCTTCATATGGGGCGTTCTGAGTTTGCACAGTACTGCGAGCGATTGCGGGAGAGAGGGCAGTTCGAGTTAGTACCGTTATCAACATTAATACTGGATCGTGTATGCGAGAAGGTGCTCGCTCGTGGAGCTATTGTCGCGGCGTTAAGGGGGCGGTCTTTACCCTGCACTGCAGAGGATCATGGCATGGCTGTTCTCGATAGCATACAGAGTCCAATTATGGGATACCGTCCAAAAGGGAGTGAAAAGGTTGCTGTGGTCGCCGGCATTTTCACGTATCACCGGCTGCTACAGCAACAAGCAACCAGTAAACCAATAGCAGCGGTGCAGATATTTTTGTTGGATAAAGCACCCAAACCGGATTTGCGTGAATTGCTTCTGCTGCATGAACTCAGTAGGTCTCTGCTGCGGGAATGCTTTACTCACTCCACCGCGACAATTGCAGATTATCTCCACGCCTGGTTTGACTGCAGAGCTGAGTCCAGCCTGTTTGGATCGGATAAGTGGCAGCAACTGTTTCCGCAATTGCGTACTAAGGCCGATCTGTGCGGATGGTTAGAGATCAGTCATGTACAGAACCTTAAGCGGCAAGCGAATTAATAATACCGTCTAACGTGTTGTTTTGCTTGGATTTTCTCTGCCTA